>JAHRVR010000173.1 GCA_019090585.1 Sphingomonadaceae bacterium | reverse complement strand
GGGCCACGACGAACGATTATCCATCGCGAGCCCTGCGTGAAGAGCGCGCCGGCACTTCCACTTTCCGCGTCACAATTAACGCGAAGGGGCGAGTCGAGAGCTGCAAGATTATCAGGTCAAGTGGCCACGCTGACCTTGATGCAGCGACCTGCAAGAATGTCAGTCGCCGCGCACGTTTCCGCAAACCGACTGATGGTTATGGAAGCGTTTATACCAATCGTGTTCGCTGGGTGATCCCAGATTAAATTTTCAATTCGAGACCAGTAAAGTTTGTGTCTCGGCTCCGCAATTTTAAGGTCTAGCTCTTGAGAGGACTATTCGCATGCTGATCGTTGATATTCTTGCCGCAGCGGCCGAAGCCGCTCCGCAAAACAAATTTGGTTTCAGGGAAGCCATCGAGGAAGGCGGCTTCGTCGCCCAGTCGACTGTCGTCATTCTAGCCGTCATGTCGTTCGGTTCGTTCTACATTCTGTTCACCAAATGGCTCGAACAGTCGAAGGTGTTGCGCCAGGCCAAGAGCCTTAGCAGCGGCTTCTGGAAAGCCGGATCGCTGCGCGAAGGCGCCAACAAGCTCGAAAAGGACAGCGCATGGCGCCAGATCGTCGAGGACGGCCTCCTCGCCGAAGAACAGGCAGCCAAGCTGACTGACCCCACCGAATCCCACGATTGGCTCCATGGTTCACTGGCCCGTTCTGAAGCCACCATTAACTCAAAGCTTGCAGCGGGCCTCTCGTTCCTCGCTACGGTCGGCTCCACCTCGCCCTTCATCGGGCTGTTCGGTACAGTTGTCGGCATCTACCGCGCTCTTATCAGCATCGGCCTTGCCGGTTCTGCCTCGATCGACAAGGTTGCCGGTCCGGTTGGTGAAGCGCTCATCATGACCGCGCTGGGCCTGCTCGTCGCCGTTCCGGCGGTGCTTGCCTACAACTACCTGCAGGCTCGCAACAAGCGCATCGCCGAAGTGCTGACCGGCTTCTCGACCGACATACTTGCCAATATCGCTTCCGGCGGTGTCGTAAAGCCCAATGCCAAAGCCGCTCCAGCCAAAGCTGCTCCGGCCAAAGCTGCTCCGGCCAAAGCTGCTCCAGCCAAGTCATAAGAGACGGCACCCGGCATTACGGCAGCCCAGCTGCCGCAAAGCCGGGTGGGATGGCAGCGGACTACCGATTACGGCAAGCCGCTGCCCATTCACGGCAAGTTTGATAGAAATAGGATGTAACCAATGGCGATGTCAGCTAGCGGATTTGGAGCGGAAGACACTCCAATGTCCGAAATCAACACCACCCCGCTTGTCGACATCATGCTGGTGTTGCTGATCATCTTCCTCGTCACGATTCCGATCGCGATCCAGTCGATTGAGAAATTGCGGATCCCTATCTTTGCTTCGCTAGAATCGAAGGACAAGGTCGAGAACCTGCTGCTTAGCATATCCACAACGGACGCCAGCGGGCGCAGCCCAGGCGACCCCGGATATGTAGGCTCATCGCGCTACGGCAAGTGCCGCGTGTACTTCAACAACACCACCCTGGTGAATGCCGAAGAACTGCGCGAACAGGCATTCAAGCGTCTGGACGCAATTGTGAAGCGGGCGGGCGGGCCCGAGGCATTGATCGCAAACCCCGAAAAAATCCCGCAGGTCCATATCCGTAGTGACATCAACGCACCGTGGCGGTGTGTTGCCGGCGTGATCTACAATGTGCAGATATCCGGATATCCGACCGTTGGCTTCATCTCGAACCCGGTCGACCCGAAAGGCTGATAGCCAGGTCCGTAACCGAATTTAGGAGTATTCCCCATGGCAATGTCAGGCGGCAAGGACGATGGCGCCCCGATGATGGAAATCAACACGACGCCGCTTATCGACGTCATGCTGGTTCTCATCATCATGTTTATCATTACCATTCCGGTTGCGACCCACTCAGTCGATATCGATCTGCCGGTCTCCAATCCTCAGGATAATCCTCCACCGGATGTCGATCCGATCAAGAACAAGGTCGTGCTCACCACAAACAACAAGATTCTCTGGAATGGAGAGCAGATCAGCGATGGTCAGTTGCTTTCACTGCTCAAGGAATCACTGACTTACGCGGTTGAGCCCGAACTGCAGTTCGAGCCGGAGGAAAATGCGGCCTATGACCTTTCGGCCAAAGTGCTGAACGTGATCAAAGGCTCGCAAGTCACGAAATTTGGCTTCGTCGGAAACGAGAAATACGCGTTTTTCGACTGACACGCTGAAACGAGAGCTATGCATCAAGGGCGGGATTTCCCCGCCCTTTTTGTTGCCCCTCAATCAGTGTCCGGGCGCATGGCAATCGCAGCCAGACTTTCCGCTTCAACGAGTAGCTCCTCGTCAGCCTGTCCTGCTGGCAGGGCTTCACGCCCAATCATCGACAATATGGGGACCGACAAAGGGCTGATCCGATCCAGCCGGACATGATCCGCTTCCCGCGCTGCACGGCCCAGAACATCGGCAATGCGCGCGACATCGGTCATCCGTGCCCTTGCATCGGCCCACGCGGCCTGAATCAGCAGATGCTCCGGCTCATACTTGCACAGCAAATCATAGATCAGGTCGGTCGAAAATGTGACTTGCCGCCCCGACTTGCGCTTACCCGGCTGCTGACGCTCCACCAGCCCCGAGATGACTGCGACTTCGCGAAAGGCGCGGCGCAGCAGATAGGATTGCTGCACCCACTCGACGAATTCATGGGTCAGTATATCGGGCGAAAGCAGCGCGGCGGGATCCTCCACCGGCTCCAGTCCCCACACCGCCAACGCATAGTCATTGGCGACAAAACCCAACGGGCGCAGCCCACGGTCTTCCATCCGCCGTGTAATCAGCATGCCAAGTGACTGGTTGGCGTTCCAGCCTTCGAAAGTGAAATAGCTCGTATAGGCGAGGCCATTGTGCGGAAAGCTCTCCACCAGCAGGCGGCCCGGCGCCGGCAAGCGAGAGCGGCAGTCCTGCATTTCCAGCCATTCGCGCACATCGTCTGGAAAGCGCGCCCACCCTGCCCGGTCAGACAGCATCTCGCGGACCCGGCCCGCCAGATGCGATGTAATAGGCAATCGCTGGCCCATATAACTTGGGATTGATGCTGATGATTTGGCGGCCCGGACGACCAGCTCCAGCTCACGCAGGGCTTCGACTTCAAGGTCCATTCCTGCAAAGCGGAAGGTATCGCCCGGCTTCAGGCTCGCTCCGAAATTTTCCTCCACACGGCCAAGCGATCGTCCGTTACGGAAGCGCACGTCAAGCATTTCAGCATCGACGATGATCCCGGCATTGAGGCGGTGCCTGGCCGCGCGTTCGGGGTGAGCGAGCCGCCATGTCCCGTCACGCTCGCGCACGATGCGTTTGAACCGGTCGTAAGAGCGCAGCGCGTATCCGCCGGTCGCCACGAAATCGAGCACTTGGGAAAATCGCGCCTCATCCACCCACGCAAAAGGCAGACAAGCGCGTATTTCACCGAGCAGCTCACTCTCGTTGAAAGGGCCAGCACAAGCGCGCACCATCACATGCTGGGCAAGGACATCGAGGCCGCCGGGGCGAAACGGCTCGCCATCGCGCTGGCCTTCGGCCACCGCCTGGGAGGCCGCGATTGCCTCCAGGAACTCAAAACGATTGCCGGGGACCAGCACCGCCTTGCTCGGGCTGTCCAGCCGGTGGTTTGCCCGCCCGATCCGTTGCAGCAGCCGCGATGATCCCTTGGGCGCGCCCATCTGAACAACAAGGTCGATATCGCCCCAGTCAACGCCAAGATCGAGGCTGGCGGTGCAAATCAACGCACGCAATTCACCGCGCGCCATCGCGCCTTCCACTTTGCGCCGCGCCTCGCGCGATAGAGAGCCGTGATGGATGCCGATGGGAAGGTGGTCATCGTTCGCATTCCAGACCAGCCGGAAGATCAGCTCGGCAAGGAACCGGGTATTGGTGAAGACCAGCGTGGTGCGGTGCTTTTTGATCTGCTCATACAGCTGGGGGATCGCCCATGTCCCTGCATGCCCGCTCCACGGGATGCGCTGCTCATCGGGTAAAAGGATAGAAACCTGGGGATCCGCCCCTGCCTCGCCTTTGACCAGAGAAACGGTGTCAACGTCCCCCGACGGCGCCAGCCAATCGACGAAATCCTGTGGATTGGCCAGCGTCGCCGACAGTGCGCTGCGCCGCATGGCCGGTGCAAGTGCCTGCAAGCGTGAAAGGGACAGCGCCAGCAAGTCTCCGCGCTTGCCTGTCGCAAATGCATGAACCTCGTCGATAACAACCCGCTTCAGCCCCGCAAAAAGCTCCGAACTTTCTGGATAGCTCAGCAGCAGCGAAAGCGATTCGGGCGTCGTGAGCAGGATATGCGGTGGGCGGGAGCGCTGGCGTGACTTGCGGTTCGACGGCGTATCACCGCTGCGCGTCTCGACCCGGATTGGCAGGCCCATGTCCTCTATCGGCGCGAGTAAATTGCGCTGAACATCGGTTGCAAGCGCCTTGAGCGGCGAGACATAGAGCGTGTGCAACCCTTCAGGCGGCGGTGAAGACCCAGGCCAGCCGGGAGTGAAGTCGCAAAGTGTCGGCAGGAAGCCTGCCAGTGTCTTGCCCGCGCCGGTATCGGCGACAAGCAGCGCGTGACGTCCAGAAATGGCAGCTTCCAACATCTCATACTGGTGCCGCCGCACATGCCAGCCCCGGCCCGCGAACCATGCCGCTATTTGCGGGGGAAGGTCTTGCGCCTGTGTCACATGAACAGCGCTATGGGCCCCTGCCGGATTCGGCAAGCTGCCCAAACCATGGCTGGATCAGTGCCCAGCCTGCTCCCCGCGCGCCAGCCCCGATGCAGTGAGCTGTTCGTCTATCTGCGCCATCAGCCGTTCCAGCCCTTCGGCGGTTTCGCTTTCCGCGCGGGCAACCAGCACGTCCTGCGTATTTGAGGCGCGCAACAGCCACCAGCCGTCATCGGTGGTCACACGAACGCCATCGATATCGTTGACTTGAGCATCCGTGCCGGAGAGACGCTGTTTGACCTCATCTATGGCCGCGAACTTGCGCGATTCATCAACCTGGAAACGCATTTCCGGCGTATTGAACATCTCCGGCATCTCACCGCGCAACTGCGTGACGGATTTGCCCAGACGCACTGACGCCGCGATCAGGCGAACAGCGGCATAGAGCGCATCGTCATAACCGTAATAATCATCTGCAAAGAACACGTGACCGCTCATTTCACCGGCCAGCGGCGCGCCCGTTTCCTTCATTTTGGACTTAATCAGACTGTGGCCGGTCTTCCACATCATTGGCTCGCCGCCTTGCGCGGTAACAGAATCGAACAACGCACGTGAGGCCTTCACATCGGCGATAATCGTGGAGTTAGGTAGTTTTCCGAGGAGATCCTCAGCGTAAATCATCAACAGCTGATCGCCCCATATGACGCGCCCTTCGCCGTCAATTGCTCCGATTCGGTCTCCATCGCCATCAAAAGCAATTCCGAAATCGAGGTTCTTGGCCGCGACGAGCTTTTTGAGGTCTGCGAGGTTCTCTTCCTCGGTTGGATCAGGATGGTGGTTAGGAAAATGCCCGTCAACTTGCGTGTACATGGCATAATGCAGTCCCGGCAGTTTCTGCGCGAGCAGTTCGAGAGCGGGCCCGGCAGCCCCATTGCCAGCGTCCCAGCCAACGCGAAGGCTGGAAATCTGCTTGGGATCGATCCCATCAAGCCCCCGCATCAGCCGATCGACATAAGCATCGAGGACATCGCGGCTTTCGACTTTGCCTTCCCCTTCAAGCCAGTCACCTTCGGCGGCCAGTTCCCCCAGCCTGAGGATGTCTTTCCCGAAAAACGGTCGGCCCTTAAATACCATCTTGAAGCCATTGTAATCGGGGGGATTGTGGCTGCCAGTTATCTGAATGCCGCCATGTACATCTTCGGCTGACGCCTCGGCGTAATAGAGCATCGGCGTCGGCCCCATGCCGATCCGCACAACATCGACGCCGCTGGCGGCAAGCCCTTCGACCAGCGCTGCTTCCAGCATCGGCGAGCTGATGCGCCCGTCATAAGCGACCGCAACCTTGCTGCCGCCCTCGCGGCGCAAGAGCGTGGCAAAGCCGCGGCCGATCGCGCGGGCATCGTCCTCACCCAGCGTTTGGCCGATGACGCCGCGAATATCGTACTCTCTGAGAACAGTGGAATCGAAGCTATGGGTCATAAGTCTTATGTCTCAACTTTCTGCAGGCAAATTGTTCAATAGCAGCTCTCGGGCGTGATTGGCCTCATGCGCACGCGCATTGGTGCCGCCGTGATCGGGATGAGCTGCGGCGATCAACCGGCGATGCGCCTCGTTGATTTCCTGCCGCGTCGCATCGGCGGGCACGTCGAGTAACCGGCGCGCGCGGACAAGCTCACTCTTCCGGTCGGATTGGCTCCCCAGCCATTGCCACGGCCATTTACCGGTCAACATGCGGCAGCCAACAGCAGCAAGAACAAGGAGCCAGATCAGCTTGGTCATTGGATCGCGAGCGCCGCCTCCAGAGGGGTGCCCGCCAGCTTTGGCAGGTTGAGCCCGGCCAGAAGGCTGCGCAATTCCTGCCGGGCGACCAGATGGCTGGTCCCCAGTTCACCCAGTTGCCCTTTATCCAGCAGAGTCAGTCCCGAAGGAAAAAGCTCGCGGTAGATAACCCGTTCGGAAAGACCGCTGGCAACGCGGAAGCCGACTCTTTGCGACAGTTCCTTTAGCGCACCGTCAAGGCGGCGCATGTTGCGTGCCTCGACATGCTGCAAGCGGTTGCGAACGACCACCCAGTCCAGCTCGCGGCGCTGCTCCTCAATTGTGGCGCGGGCGCGTTTCTTGCGCGCTTCCCAGATCGTTTCGGCATAAAAGGACAGCTTCTTGACCCTGAAGGTCTCCCCTTCAACTTGCCCGATCAGGTCAAAATCGACGAAACTGTCATTCAAGGGTGTGACGAGCGTGTCCGAGCAGGTTGCTGCGTGCAGGGCAAATTCATCGTTGCGGCCCGGCGTATCGATGATCAGGAAATCATAACCATCGGAGATTTCCGCACACAGCGCGTCCAGATCCGCGATATCCGGGCCTTCGAAAACCGCAAAGCGTGCGCCGGGCAATGCGATGCCGCGCCGCCGTTCGGTCTCAGCCCGATTCTCAAGATAACGGTAAAGGGTGCGCTGTCGCTGATCGAGGTCGATCGCCGCAACCCGCGCGCCCTGATAGGCCAGCGCAACTGCGACATGGACAGCAGTTGTTGATTTGCCGGTACCGCCCTTTTCATTGGCGAATACAATTCGATGCGCGCTCACAGGATTGGCTGTCTGCTTCTTACAAGGGTTGATGGCCGTGACGCGACAAGGCAAGGCTTGCAACTTACGACCTGTCAGGTGCTTTATCCGAGGGTGTTGCCCCATGCAAACCATAGCGAAGCTCGATCCACTGCGCAGTACCGTCACCGCGCTTCGCACAGACGGCCGGATTGCCCTTGTTCCAACCATGGGCGCTTTGCATGAAGGCCATCTGACTCTGGTCCGGGAAGCGAGGAAACACGCCGCGCATGTCGTGGTTTCAATCTTCGTCAATCCGCGCCAGTTCAGCGCCAATGAAGATCTGGACGCCTATCCCCGCCAGCTGGAACAGGATTGCGCCCTGCTGGAAAAGGAAGGTGTTTCGCTCGTCTGGGCCCCGACAGGCGCCGCCATGTACCCACAAGGCTATGCCACCAACATTTCCGTATCCGGGGTGAGCGAAGGGCTATGCGGTGGAGACCGGCCCGGCCATTTCGACGGGGTCGCCACGGTGGTGTGCAAGCTGTTCCATCAGGTTCTGCCGGACCTTGCATTCTTTGGCGAAAAGGATTGGCAGCAGCTCGCCGTCATTCGCCGCATGGCCCGCGATCTCGATCTGACACGCCCTTTCGCCGATGCTATTGTCGGCGTGCAAACAGTGCGCGAACCAGATGGCCTGGCGATGAGTTCACGCAACGCCTACCTCTCCAGCCAGGAACGTGCACAGGCCGCCACATTGCCGCGCGCCATGAAAGCCGCGATCGGGGAAATCGAGGCAGGCAAGGATATTGCCGCTTCGCTTGGCACGCTTGAACAATCGCTGATTACAGGCGGATTCGCTTCGGTCGACTATGCCGAGCTGCGCGATGCCGATACGCTGGCCCCGCTCCAAACCCTTGATTCGCAACCCGCGCGGCTGCTTGTCGCAGCGCGAATTGGCAAGGCCCGGCTGATCGACAACATGCGCGTGTGTGGCAAGAATCACTGAAAGTACCCGTGATTGGTCATTTGCCCTTCAGGTAAAGGCGTTTATGAAGGTTCCATTCGAACCCACGATCAAGGCAGCCACCAGTCAGGTGGCCAGGAGGGAAAACCGTGAAAAAGATAATCTTTGCATTGGCTGCTGCAGCCACTGCCATGACCGGAACGGCCGCAATGGCCGAAAGCAAGTCTTCCGCCCGCAAGAAGCAGGAGCAGGGCCAGCGCGACATTCCGCGCTGCTACCGCAATCTGGGGACCGTCGCGATTGTCGAGCCTGACAACAAGTGGTGGCGGCAAATGAGCCTGGGCAGCCCTGAAGCTATCTTACGCATCTTCGTGCAGCGGTCCGGCTGCTTCACCCTTGTCAATCGCGGCCGCTCGCTCAAAAATCGTGCGATGGAACGCGCACTGGCCGATTCCGGTGAATTGCAGCGCGGTTCGAACATTGGCAGAGGACAAGTCAAGGCGGCAGATTACTTCCTCCAGCCGGACATTGTCAGCACGAATAGCAATTCCGGCGGCGGCGGCCTGGGCGGCGCGCTTGGCGGAGCCGTTTTCGGCCGCAGGTTTGGCGGCATCGTCGGCGGCATCAAGATCAAGAAGGGTGAGGCCAACGTCACCCTTTCAATTGTCAATGCCCGCACGACGGTCGAAGAAGCCCTGACCGAGGGCTATGCTCGCAAATCCGATGTCAGCTTCGGCGGCGGCGGCGGCGGCTTTTTGGGCGGCACATTCGCAGGCGTTGGCGGTGGCGGCTACCAGAACACCAAGATCGGTCAGATCATCGTACTTGCCTATCTCGATGCCTATACCAAGCTGGTTGGCCAGATGGGCGGCTTGCCTGCCGATGCCTCGGCCGCAGCGCCTCTCGCCGAATAAGTCCGGCACCATAGCTTGAATGAGTAAAGGGGCGAATCCGGCTGGATTCGCCCCTTTACCATTGGCTGGCCCCTTTCCATTTGGCTGGACTGCAACGACCCTGCGCGATGCCTCGGCCCAACCCATTCGGGCTGGGTGAAGCGCGAAGCCCCGCTCACAGCGGCTAACGTGCACTCAGGTTCCGCAAAATGTGGCTGTAACGCGCTCATGCTCCTGCGGCGGATTTTCGTAGTGATTGAATTCCAACCTGTCCTCGAAAGGCTTTGCCAGCACGGTCAGTAGCTCTTCGAAAGGTGCAAAATCGCCGTCTTCAACCGCGGCTTCGATCATGGCTTCCACCCTGTGGTTTCGCGGAATATAGACCGGGTTGACCGCCCGCATTCTCTTGCGCCGGTCGCCTGCGTTCTCAGGCTCCTGCGTCAGACGTTTACGCCATCGTTGAAGCAGGAGGTCACATGCAGATGGATCGGCAAAAAGGGATCGCAGGGCTTCCTCTCCCGGCCCCGGCTCGATCGCATCGGCCAGCCGGCGGAAAAACAGTGTGAAATCGACGGCATTCTCGGCCATCGCGGCAAGAATCGCGCTGGCGAGTTGCGCATCCTCATCCTGCGGCTTTGCGATCCCGAGTTTGCGTGTCATTCCCGAAAGATAGGCTGCCTGAAACAGAGGCTCGAAATCCTCCAGTGCATTTTCGGCAATGGCGATGGCCGCTTCCTCATTCTCAGAAAGCAAGGGCAGTAGCGTTTCCGCCAGACGCGCAAGGTTCCACAGGGCAATGGATGGCTGATTGCCATAGGCATAGCGGCCAAACTGGTCGATCGAACTGAAGACGGTCTCTGGATCGTAGGTGTCCAGAAAGGCACAAGGACCATAGTCAATCGTCTCGCCAGCGATGGACATGTTGTCAGTGTTCATGACGCCATGAATGAAACCGACCAGCATCCAGCGTGAAATCAGCTTGGCTTGCGCCGCAATCACCTCTTCCAGCAATGCCAGATAGGGATTTTGCGCCCCCTCGGCCGATGGGTAGTGCCGCGCAATCACATGGTCGGCCAAATGCCGGACGGCCTCGGTGTCTTCGCGCGCCGCGAAGAACTGGAATGTCCCGACGCGAATATGGCTTGATGCAACGCGCGTCAGCACGGCACCGGGAAGAGCTTTCTCACGATACACCGGATCGCCTGTTGCCACGGCTGCCAGCGCTCTTGTGGTCGGGACGCCCAGCGCGGCCATTGCCTCGCTCACAACATATTCACGAAGAACAGAACCCAGTGCCGCCTGCCCATCTCCATTGCGCGAAAATGGCGTCTCACCAGCGCCCTTCAGCTGGAGATCGCGCCGCTGGCCCTGACAATCGACCATTTCACCCAGAAGGATCGCGCGCCCATCGCCAAGCTGCGGTACGAAATTGCCGAACTGGTGGCCCGCATAAGCCATCGCGATCGGCTCAGAGCCATCCGCGACAGACCGGCCGGACAGAACGTCCAGCCCAGCGTCTGACGAAAGCCAATCAGGCGCCAGCCCCAATTCATGAGCGAGCACCTCATTCACCCTGATCAGCACTGGCTTTTCGCGCACGGCAGGATTGACCCGTGCAAAAAATCGCTCTGGCAGCCGGGCGTAGCTGTTATCGAAGGGAATCGGGTCGGTCACAGTCATCAGGTCACCTACAAACTTTGCAGTACCTGATGTGGGGTGGCTCCCGGTTTTTCAAAGGCCCCATATGACAAAGCCGGAACGCCAATGCAGCCAATCAATCCTGCAGCATCTGCGCGTTCCAAATAGCGCGAAAGTGAGGCGATGCCGGCAAACAGTATAACCTTGTCCCATCACGAAGCGCGCAGTGCCAAATCGGGCATTGCGCGCTTCATTCAGTAGACGGCGGCGCTGACTATGCCTTTTCAGGCAGCAGCTTCCAGCATTCCGGCGAGATCTTCCTGAGGATCCCCGGTCGGCCGGATGTCGAACGTCTCGATCAGCACGTTCAGCACATCTGGTGTCAGGAACTGCGGCAACGTGGGCCCCAGGTGGATCTTGCGAATGCCAAGATGCAGCATGGAAAGGAGCACAGCGGTGGCTTTCTGCTCGAACCAGCTGATCGCATAGTGCAGCGGCAGATCGTTCACACCGCAATCGAGTGCGTCGGCCATTGCCACCGCAATCTGGACAGCGGAGTAGGCATCGTTGCACTGGCCGACATCGAGGACACGGGGAATACCGTTGATGTCACCCATATCCTCGCGGTTGAAACGAAACTTGCCGCAGCCCAGCGTCAGGACCAGACTGTCTTTGGGGGTCGCAACCGCCAGATCATGGAAATAGTTGCGGCCCGGCCTCGCCCCGTCGCAACCGCCGATCAGGAACAGGTTTTTGACGTCGCCCTTGTCGATCATGTCCAGCAGGGTATCGGCAACGCCCAGAACAGTGTTGCGCGCAAAGCCCGCAGGGATGGTCTCTTCCGGGGCGTCCGTGGCAAAGCCGGGCTGTGCAAGCGCACATTCGATTACCGCGGAGAAATTGTCATTCTCAATATGCGGAATGCCGTGCCAACCAACAGGTCCGGCCGTAAAAATACGGTCTGCATAGCCCTTGACCTCAGGATTGATCAGGCAATTCGAAGTCATGACGATGGCCCCGGGAAACTCATCGAATTCCTTGTGCTGATCCTGCCATGCTCCCCCGTAATTACCAACGAGATGCTCATACTTCTTAAAGCCCGGATAGGCGTTGGCCGGCATCATCTCGCCATGGGTATAGACATCAATGCCTTTGCCTTCGGTCTGGTGAAGGATGGCTTTGAGATCACCAAGATCATGGCCTGAGACGAGGATGCACTTGCCAGCCTTGGGGGTCATGCGAACATTGGTAATTTCAGGATGGCCAAAGCGCTCGGTATTGGCCGCATCAAGCAATTCCATAACCTTGAGGTTAAGCGCGCCCACCGCCAGCGATTCAGCAACAAGCGCGTCTAGATCCGTCGGATCGGTCGCGAGGAATGCGGAAATTCGGTGGAATTCGGCGTTGATTTGCGTTTCGTCCTTACCCAGCACGCGGGCATGTTCGCTATAAGCGGCTGTGCCTTTAAGCCCGTAAAGGATCAGGTTGCGCAGACCGGTGATGGAAGGCCCGTCCCGGTCCATGAAGCGATGGACTGAAGCCATCGGTGCAGCCTCGGCAAGCTCATGCGGTGTGCTGCCGGGATCCCAGGTGGCTGCTTCGGGAAGGCCAAACAAGTCGGCACCGGCCCGTTCGGCCAGTCCGCGTGCTTTATCCCGGATTTCAACCGCACGGTGAATCAACTGAGTGAAGCGGCTTCGATCGAAATTCACATTGGTCAGCGTGGTGAACCATGCGTGCGGCACGAACGCGTCAACCTCGGCATCATGCGCGCCCTTGGCTGCCGCACGGTGAGCATAGACGGACACACCCAGCATCACTCGCAGCAGCACGTCCTGCTTGTTGGCGACCGTTTCAGTCTTCCCGCAGGAGCCGACCTTGACGGAGCAGCCGTCCTTGTTCGATTGTTCGCACTGCACACAATACATGTGGATTCCCTTTTTTAAAGATGAACTCGAAATTCCACTTATTGTGTAGTTCAACAGATGACTTTGATCCGGCTCAAAAGAAACCAATTGAATTTCGTCCATTGGTGACCGGACGCTCGAAGGGAGAAGATACGCCGTCATGCAACTGACACGCCGCACAGATTACGCGCTACGCTTGCTGATCTATCTGACCGGGATCGGCGAGCGGCGCGTGCAAATTGCTGAAGTGGCCCATTCCCAGAACATTTCGCGCACGCATTTAATGAAGATCGTCAATGATCTTGCCCATGCTGGCTTCGTTGACACCGTCCGTGGACGCGGGGGAGGCATCCGGCTTGGCCGTGATCCTGCGGATATCAATCTCAGAGAGCTGGTCCAGACAACCGAGCCGGGATGCCCGCTGCTTGACTGCACTGCGTGCCGGTTGATCAACTTGTGCAACCTTCCCGGTATCCTTGATAAGGCCTCCAGCGCATTCAACGCCGTCCTCGCCGAATATACGCTTGCCGATATCGTGCGAGAGCAGGCCGACATGCCGTATTCGACAAGTGCAGGGCCGCCTCAGACAGGGGCAATGTCAGAATGACAAAGAGCAGGAGAGTGGCCGATTGCCTTTCATTTGATCCGTTCTCTCTGATCGAGGATGCCTGCGCCCGGCCTGAGCACGTAGCTGCCGTTCCGCGCCGCTGCGACTGACGACAGCTCTCGCCAACATCTCAGTCATTCGCTCCCGTGCTTGAATTTCCCGCAACCGGTCATTCGTTCACGCAAAAAGCAATGGCTGGAACAGGGCCGCCAGCAGAAAGGTCATTTCTGGCAGTGAATTTCCGAAATGCTGCCATTAATGCCTTACGGCGCCGATATCAGCTCACACACCTGACCGTAGCCACAGGACTGACGCCGAATCTTCTCGCGACTGCTTGCTACGCAATGGTGAGATCCTCGCCAAAATAGGGCTGGAGGCCGGCATCCGTTTCGGCTGGGGGTGTTCCCGCGGGATCTTTCAGCCAGCGCCACATGCGGCGGACATCGATCGGCCCGTTAACGGCGGAGCGCCCGCCGTTCTGGTAATAGCTGTTCGCTCTTGAATCGAGATAGACCATGCCCTTTTCGGCATCGTCCAGAATACCGGCGAAGCGCCAATAGGCATCATGCGTTACCTCAACGCTGCTCTGGCCATTCTCAATCAGTCCGGCGATGGCACGCAACGAAAACTGTGCAATCAGCTCCAGCAAATCGACGACGGTAAACCCGCCGAAATTGTTCGAGTTGGGGCCATAGACCATGAACAGGTTGGGGAATTCCGGGACCATGGCGCCAAGGTATGCGCGCGGCCCGTCCTTCTCCCACATTTCCTCGATGCGAACGCCGCCCTTGCCCCGCACTTCCATCGGCCAGAGATACTCATTCGCTCTGAACCCGGTGGCGAACATGATAACATCGAGATCATAGCTCTTGCCACCCGCTTCGATGCCCGTTGGCGTGATTTTCTCGATGTGGTCGCTGACCAGATTGACATCGCCGCGCGCCAGGGCATCGAGCACGCTTTCGTTGGTGTCGACCCGGATCGGGCGTGAGCCCATTGGCGGGAAATTGGGGATCATCTGGGGGATCAGTTCTGGCCGCGGTGCCAACTTGCGCTCTACAAATGCGACGCTGGCATCGCGCAGCATCTTGTTGACCGGGCTGACCGCATGCGGATCCTTGAAATTGGGATCCACTCTCAATGCGCCCTTGTTTCCCGATGGCGCTACTATTGCCGCGACCCGAAAGCGCACGAAATTGGCGTGGTATGGGAAATTCCGATCCAGCCAGAGCGATTGCTCCGGCATTTTCTTGAGGTATCCAAGGTCTTCATAAAGCCAGTTCGGCTGGCGCTGGAACAGATATGTCTCCGCCGCCGCTTTGCCGACCACCGGTGCCGTCTGGTAGCCGGAGGCCCCCGATCCAACGATCGCAACGCGCTTGCCCGTGATGTCCAGATCTTCGGGCCATGCCGCACTGTGGCAGGCAACACCGCCAAAGCTGTCCATCCCTTCGATATCAGGCAGTTGCGGGCGCGACAAAAAGCCAACGCAGGAAATCACCGCGTTGAACTGCACCGTCTGCGCGCCATCCGGCCCTTGCGTTTTCAAGGTCCAGAGTTTGGCAGTCTCATCCCACGTCATTGAAAGGACTTCGGTGTTGAACCTGATATGCTCACGGACCTCAAAATTGTCCGCAACCCATTTGAAATACTTAAGGTTCTCGTCACGCGGGCAATAGCCCCACGGGAACGGATAGTCATAGCTGAACAGGTGCGTATAGCCGCGGCTGGGCGTATCCACGCGGGCGCCGGGATAGCGGTTTTCATACCACGATCCGCCGACTTCCGGGTTCTTTTCGATCACCTCGAAGGGAATACCGGAGCGCTTGAGCTGCACGGCGGTGTTAAGCCCGGCGATTCCAGTGCCGATGACCGCGACCTTGAAATCTTGTGCGCTCTGCGGGGCCTTTCCGTCTGTCCACTTCACGCCCCGCGCCCAGCGGTCCAGCGCGGTTTCCTGGACCCATGTGTCAAATTCGCTTTCCGGAATCTCCTGACCGGCGGTGAGCGACAGGCTGGCGCGAAGGCGCTCCTCCGGGCCAATGTCGATATCCCCGGCGCCGCTGTCCCGGTAATTCTTCAGGAAATCCGCTGCTTTCTGCCTGATCAGGATTTCATCGGCCGGGTCGGCCAGCTCACTGCCAACTACGAATTTGGCGGCGGCGCCCGGCTCCATATCAATGACGTCTTCGTCGCCTGTCAGCTGGTGCAGCAATCCCCGCAACACCATGGGTGACGCATAGTTTACCGCGTCTTCGATTTCAGCGTCGCTTGCCGACAAAAGTTCGCTATTCGCATTCATGGCAATCCAATCCCCATCAAAATCCTCGCCTCATGCGGGCATATATACCGAACGATGCATCCTCATCCAGTATGCCGTGTGCTCCATGGGCCGGCATTCCCACTATCAGCCCTGCGTGATCGAACGGGCCAGTTCTTTCAAGGAAACACCCCGGGATACCCCCAATCATACCCTTAATTTGCTTGGCTAGATGCGCATGACAGCGGGCTTGCAATGCTTCCTCTCATCATAAACTGCGCGCAAACAGGATGCGAAGTGGATCGTCAAACCGATGTCGGCGTGTGGGCCGTAAGCTGAATGAAAGGTTTGGAGCGGCAAAAGTGGGATAGCTGCCGTTCGTGGTTGACGAGGCTGATGGCAGCCATCGGTTGAGCCCACCCATCGATTGCGGACGAAGTGCGAGAGCAGTTTTATTGTCCGAAACCTGATGAACTGAGAGTCCATCCAAGATTTTCCAGAAGTCGCGCGCGCTATGCACCTGCGAACGGAGTTGCCAGCAGAGCACAGGCTAGGCCGAGCGCAGCCAGTGAAGCAAAGAGGATCAAATTAAATATCTGCGGCGCGCGCGCGCGCATCATCCTTGAGCGTTCGAATGCCAACGCCGCCTGCAGCCCATAGTAAAGGGCAAACGCCCGAGAGGCATAACTGACGATTTCGAATATATCGGCCGCCCAAGTAAGCGCTACACCTATCAGTGCCAGCAACAGGTATCCCCCCTTTGCGCTGAACCGCCCGTCAGTCAGTTCCTCGAAAAGGCCGCCTGATCCCTCAGTGTCGGCGATCGCTGCGCTGAACTGCGAACTCAGAGCCGCAATAATCAGGAGTGGCCCCAGAATGGCAGATACTCCCAACATCAGGTCAATGATGGCTGTTTCGTTGGGAACGAAAGAGACGTTTTTAAAGCTCACAGAGAGGAGGGCAACATATGCCAGGTAGATTATGGTTGAGATGACTTGGGCCAAGTGCATCGACGCTTGCCGCATCGGCGCCGAATATTCACTCCCCAGATAGCGCGAGGTTTCGAAGCCCTGCACCGTCACTATCAAGCCGAACAGCAGTGGCAAGGCGGCGAACCCTATTGGCGGTAATGCGCGCTCGCTGACATCGACTGTCTGCCACACTTGCCCGGTATAGATGGCGAGGGCAGCGATCAGCGCTGCGATAATCGTCAGCTTGATACTGACCGAAAGCTTCTCCATCCATTCCAGCAGGCCAAACCCCTTTCTCAATCCAGCATACAGGATGATCAGATAGACGACGGTCGTGATAATCTGAGGCAGCTGGTCTGGCGGATGGTCGAATAGCCGCGCGGTAAAGGCGCCCAACAAATTGAGATAATAGGCAACCGAAATCACATAAGCGAAAGCCAGTATCCAACTGGCCACCCTCTCACCTTGGTAGAGCCAAGAGGCCTCAGGATGATTGCAAGCTAGCCTCGCAATATTGAACCGAATGGCGGTTCCGAAACCGTAACCCGCACCGCAGAGCAAAGCCATCGCCAGCACTGCGTAGCTTCCGAAGGCATCGACCAGAATCGGTCCCAGAATCAGAAAACCGCTTCCGATGATAGAGGCTAACGGTGTCACCGTTGCGCGCCACATGGTTGAATTTGCCACGCGCGGCCAGAACAGCAGTAACGCCGTCCCACAACCTACAATAACTATGGCTGATTCGATCAGATAATCGCCCATAAAGGCGACTTAGACCGAATGGCAATGTTTTGGAATCAGGCCTCTCTTTTTTGATCCGACAGCCAGACCCATGCCAGATTTCCTGAAAGGCAGACGGCCCACTTCCGGCCAATGGCAGAACTTCAGTAGAGTCTGATCGAAAGGCCGATTTCAGGCGGTTGCCTATTGAGGTTTAATGACCACACTTAGGCCGCCAAGCGGACTTGCTGTGAATGGCTTGTTCTGGGCCGTAACCGGTCCTTCCGGTTTCGGATTGAAGCCAGGAAAACCAGACAGTGTCGGCAATGACAGGCGCTGCGATTGCCTCTGGCTTATGATACAGACCAGCCGACAGTTTCTATTTTGGAGAAACGGCCATGCTGATTTTTCGGCAGTTGTTCGATCCGCTATCTTGCAACTATACCTATTTGCTGGCGGACCGGACGAGCCGCGAAGCAATATTGATTGATCCCGTTTTCGAGCAAGTTGCGCGCGATGTGGCGCTGATCAAAGAGCTTGGTCTGAAGCTGACCATAACGGTCGATACCCATGTGCATGCAGACCACGTGACAGGCGCCTGGTTGCTGAGCCAGAGACTCAAGAGCCGTATCGCAATATCGAAACGATCGGGTGCACGGGGAGCTGCCTTGCTGTTCGACGAGGGCGACAGGCTATCATTCGGAAACCGGCACCTCACCGTAATGGCGACCCCGGGACACACAGCTGGTTGCTCAACCCTCGTTATGGACGATCAATCAATGGCATTCACCGGCGATTGCCTGCTCATCAGGGGGTGTGGCCGCACGGACTTTCAGCAAGGTGACCCCGCCGAGATGTACCGATCGGTGCATGACCGGATATTCGCGCTTCCGGATGATTGTCTGCTCTATCCCGGCCATGACTACCGGGG
>JAHRVR010000172.1 GCA_019090585.1 Sphingomonadaceae bacterium | reverse complement strand
GAGGCAATCCAGTCCGAGCCAGTCTGGCGAGCCGAAATCAAAACTGGCTGAGCGGAGGCAGGAGCCTGGTGTCTTTCACAGGCCGTCCCATTTTCGCCAGTCCTATGCCGCAATCGATCTGGGCACGAACAATTGCCGCCTTTTGATTGCGCGCCCATCAGGCGAGAACTTCACCATCATTGATGCGTTCAGCAGAGTCGTGCGCCTTGGCGAAGGGCTGTCGCAATCCGGCCAGCTGAGCAATGAGGCAATGGATCGCACTCTGGCGGCACTTAAGGTCTGCGCGGACAAGCTCAGGCGCCGAAAGGTCATGCTGGCGCGATCGGTTGCCACGGAGGCCTGCCGCCGCGCCGGAAATGGCGAGGAATTCATCACACGGGTCCGTGAGGAAACCGGCATCGCACTGGACATCATCAGCGCGCGCGAGGAAGCGCGGCTGGCGGTGCTGGGCTGCCACGTGTTGCTGGAGGCCGGCATGGGGCCTGCCTTGATCTTTGACATCGGCGGCGGCTCAACCGAGCTGGTGCTGATCGAGAGCACCGACACGGTGCCGCGCATCCTTGACTGGCAAAGCGTTCCCTGGGGCGTAGTTTCCCTGACCGAACAGTGCGGAACCGAAGGCACTACTGTTGAACAGCGCAAGGCTCGTTACGAGCATATGCGCGGCCTTGTCAGCGATAGCTTTGAACCCTTCATCAGGCGCAGTTCCGCCTATCGCGAAAAGGCCGGAAATTCCAACCCGCTGCGCCTTCTTGGCACCAGCGGCACAGTCACCACGCTTGCCAGCCTCCATCTGGGACTGCCGCAATATGACCGCCGGGCCGTTGACGGACTAATCGTCCCGGCTCAATCAATGCGCGAAATCAGCACCCGCCTTTCCTCAATATCGCTGGAAGAACGGCGCGAAGTTCCCTGTATTGGCCGGGAGCGGGCAGACCTTGTTGTGGCTGGCTGCGCGATCCTGGAGGCGATACTTGACCTTTGGCCAGCAACCCAGCTCGGTGTCGCTGACAGAGGCATCAGGGAAGGCATACTGCGCAGCCTGATCGCTTCACAGGGGCGAACCGATGAATTGGCCGCCAAGATACGTCAGGGAGTGGCAGCACGATGAGCCGATCCGGGCGCGATGGGCGCGAAAGAGTAAAGACAGCAAAGCGGCGGACCGAAAGCTCCACGCGCTGGCTCGCCCGCCAGTTGAATGATCCCTATGTGAAAAAGGCCAAGGCGGAGGGGTATCGCAGCCGGGCTGCGTACAAGCTGTTGGGACTGGACGAGCGGTTCGGTCTGCTGAAAGGTGTGAAGCGCGCCGTGGACCTGGGGATTGCACCGGGCGGCTGGAGCCAGGTGCTGCGAAAGCACACGCCCTCCGCGCAGATTGTGGGTATCGACATCCTGCCCACCGATCCCATCGAAGGCGTGACGATTCTGGAGATGGATTTCCTCGACGATAATGCGCTGCAAGCCATCGAAGACGCGCTGGGTGGGCCGCCCGACCTGATCATGTCGGACATGGCGGCCAATACCGTTGGCCACAAACAGACCGATCACTTGCGAACGATGGGCCTGGTGGAAACCGCCGCCGATTTTGCCATCAACTCTCTTGCGCCAGGCGGCTCTTTCATTTCCAAGGTTCTTGCTGGCGGCACCGACAATGCGCTGCTGTCCTTGCTCAAGAGCCATTTTACAAGCGTCAAACATGCCAAGCCGCCTGCCAGCCGCAAGGGATCGTCCGAGTGGTACGTTGTCGCCAAAGGCTTCAAGGGCCGCTGACAGATAACGCACAGGAACCGGCGGATACGGAACGAAAAAGGGCGAGGCTTGCGGCCCCGCCCTTTCGAAAATTCCTTGGTCAGATTACTTTGGCTTACTCGGCTGCGGCCACTTCAGCCGGAGCTTCTTCGACAACCGGCTCTGGCTCTGGCGCTGGCGGCAACGGAAGGTTGGAACCTTCGCTGTTGAGATAAACGATCATGGCGGCCCGATCTTCCGGTTTGCCAAGCCCGGCGAAAGTCATCTTGGTGCCGGAAGCAAAAGCCTTCGGGCTCTTGAGCCAGGCATCCATCGCTTCAAAGTCCCAAGTGCCGCCCACGTCCTTGAGGGCATCGGTATAGGCGAAGTCAGGAACCAGATTGCCAATGGGCGCACCCATCACCGCGTGGAGATTAGGACCGATGCCACTAGCGCCGCCTGCGTCGATCGTGTGACAGGACATGCACTTGGCAAAAACGGCCTTGCCGCGCGCCGGATCAGCCGCTGCCAGATGGGCCGCGAGTGGAACCACCTGTTCCTCGCCGCCTTCGGCTTCAACGCCTTCGATCTCATAGCCGGCATGGTGCGGGCGGTGCGGCTTATCCGCCGAAAAGTAGCTGGCGCTGATGCTTGTCAGGCCAAGCGCGATAATGCCCGAAAAAAGCGTCCAGCCGGCGATCGTGTTAAAGCGGTCTTCCATTCAAAGTTATCCCGTGGGTAAATTGCCTTCCGGCGTTCGCGCGCCGCTCTAGTAAGGCACGCTTCCAAGTGCAAGAGCCATTGCGGTTGTTGCAAATGGTGCTTAATCGCAGGTCTATGCATTCCTTTCCCGAACCTGCACTGGCCCTGGTCAATGACATGGCGAAAAAAGCCGCCGGTGATCCGGCCCGCGCTATCGCTCTTCAGGGCGCGCCGGGCTGCAACGGCCACCGCGCCGCGCTCGAGTATGACCCCGATTGCCTGCCATTGCCCTGCTTCAGCTTTGAAGATGCGCTGGACG
>JAHRVR010000171.1 GCA_019090585.1 Sphingomonadaceae bacterium | reverse complement strand
TCGTGCAACCCGGCCCGGGCGCGGCGCACAGCCTTGGAGACAGCCTCAACCGGCTGTTCCTGACCAATCACGCGCTTGCCGATGATTTCTTCCATCTTCAGCAGCTTGTCGCGCTCACCCTCAAGCATCTTTTCAACCGGAACACCGGTCCACTTGCTAACGACAGCAGCAATATCATCCTCGGTCACTTCCTCGCGCAGCAGAGCCGTTTCGGTCTGACTTTGGGTGTCCTCAAGCTGCTTTTCGAGCGCTGGGATTTCTCCATAGGATAGCTCACCAGCCCGCGCGAGATCGCCCGAACGCTGGGCCTGTTCAAGCTCCTGTCGCGCGTGTTCGAGTTGTTCCTTGATCTTGCCTTCACCGGCGATCTTGTCGCGCTCGTTCTGCCAGCGCGTGGTCAGCTCGGCGGATTGCTGCTCAAGGTTGGCAAGTTCTTCGCGCAGTACCTCAAGCCGGTCCTTCGAGGGCTCGTCGGTTTCCTTCTGAAGCGCGGACTCTTCAATCTTGAGCTGGATGATCCGCCGGTCGAGATTCTCGATTTCCTCTGGCTTCGATTCCACCTCCATGCGGATACGGCTGGCAGCCTCGTCCATAAGGTCGATCGCCTTATCCGGCAGAAAACGATCGGTGATATAGCGGTTAGAAAGTTGGGCAGCAGACACAATCGCGCCATCGGTGATGCGAACGCCGTGATGCAGCTCATACTTTTCCTTCAGCCCGCGCAAGATCGAGATCGTGTCCTCGACGGTCGGCTCATCGACCAGAACAGGCTGGAAACGCCGCTGCAATGCCGCGTCCTTCTCCACGTATTTGCGATACTCGTCGAGCGTGGTCGCGCCGATACAGTGCAGTTCGCCGCGCGCCAGCGCTGGTTTCAAAAGATTGCCGGCATCCATCGAACCTTCGGACGCACCAGCACCGATAAGCGTATGCATCTCATCGATAAACAGGATGATCTCGCCCTCGGCGCCCTTTACCTCGTCGAGCACGGCCTTGAGCCGCTCCTCGAATTCACCGCGATACTTCGCACCGGCAATCAACGACCCCATATCGAGCGACATCAACCGGCGGTCTTTCAAGGAATCCGGCACATCGCCATTGGCAATGCGCAGCGCCAGCCCTTCGGCAATGGCGGTCTTGCCAGTGCCTGGCTCGCCGATCAGAACGGGGTTGTTCTTCGTTCTGCGGGCAAGGATCTGGATGGTGCGGCGAATTTCCTCGTCGCGGCCAATAACAGGATCAAGCTTTCCTTCGCGCGCTGCTTCGGTGAGGTCGCGCGCATACTTCTCCATCGCCTCATAGCTCTCTTCCGCACTCGCGGAATCAGCGGTCTTGCCTCCGCGCAATTCTGTAATTGCGGTTTCAAGTGCCTTTGGATCGAGATTCGCCGCCTTCAGGGCCTGCCCTGCCGCGGTGGTCGTCGCCAGCGCCAGCGCAAGGAGGAGCCTTTCAACCGTCACAAAGGAATCGCCGGAACTGCTTGCAATTTTCTCTGCCTGGTCGAGCACACGCACAGCATCGTTATCCAGCCCCGGAGCCGCCTGCGCGCCGCCGCCGGACACTGCCGGAACCTTGGCCAGCGCCTTGTCGATTTCCTCTACGGCAAAGGCGGAGTTCCCGCCCGCGCGCTGAATAAGACCAGCGGCCATTCCCTCGCTGTCTTCAAGCAAGGCCTTGAGAATATGTTCCGCGCCAATCCGCTGGTGATTCATTCGGATCGCGACAGTTTGCGCCGCTTGCAGGAATCCCTTGGCCCTGTCGGTGAACTTTTCCAGATTCATGGTTTTTGCCTCCTATCAGAAGGATATAGTGTGGTAATTATGCCACACAAGGCGTCGCGCCTGATTTTCAATGGTATTCCTTCCACCATTGGCCGCATTGATCCTAGACAAGAGCAAAGATGATATACCGGCAGGGTTTTACTGCAAGTGAGCCATGTTCGGCTTGAGAAATCCTGCAATTCCGCGCTAGACCAAAAAGCAGAAATACTGGGGGCAAGCGGCTATGATGCGGGTATTCACAATTTCTGCGTTGGGGCTGGCGCTTTGCGCCTGTGCTGTCATCCCGCCTCCCCCCGCCAACTACAGACCCGCGCGCCTGGACATGGCGTTCCCGCTACTCGGCTCGGTCCAGGAAGTCGGTGCGGGCGAGGAGATGCTGGCCAAAGGGCAGGTCAGCCAGATTCGCGGCGTGACTTATTCAAACCCGGTCAAGCTGGACCAGTTCACGCTCACCCCCGGCTTCTATGCCCTGATCGGCGAAGATGCCCAATACAGCTACTATTCCTACCACACGGCCGCGACAACGGATGGCACCGGATTCATCCCCCCGGCCCGCGACGGACTGGGGGCATGGCTGCCTGCACCCGATAGCATTCGGACTTCCAGATCGACACGCGAGACGTGCCTGATATTCGTCGAGTGGGGAGAGAAGGCCTGCAACAAGAGCCAACTATACGAACAGAGCACACGCCAGAAATTGACCAAACGGGACCTTGTCCAGAAACTGATATACCAGGGCCGCGATGGCGATCGCATCACACTGAAGTATTGGGAGTCTTCAGGCCATTCAGCGCGGCCGGAAAGTAGCCGTGAACTCACTTTCGCGCTGCAGCCATTTACCGAAATAGAATATCGGGGCGCGCGGCTCAGAATCCTTTCGGCCGATGAACTGAAAGTGCAATACGTCGCTCTGCAAAATTTTACAGACTACTGGACTGGAAAACGGCCGGACGAATAGAGGTCCGCTCATAGCAATTTCCATACCGCCCGTTGATACCACCCGGCTCGAAATCGCAGGATGCTAGTCTGCCGCGATTTCCGAGTCGCCGGACAAACGACCCGGCTCGAAATCGCAGGATGCTAGTCTGCCGCGATTTCCGAGTCGCCGGGCAAACGGCCCGGCTCAAAATCGCAGGATGCTAGTCTGCCGCGATTTCCGAGTCGCCGGGCAAACGGCCCGGCTCGAAATCGCTCTAACCCAGCTTCTTCTTGAGCAATTCATTGACGACCTGCGGATTGCCCTTGCCCTGCATAGCCTTCATCGTCTGACCGACGAAAAAGCCGAACAGCTTGTCCTTACCGCCGCGATATTGCTCAACCTTGTCCGGGTTTGCCGCAAGAACCTCGCCAATCGTGGATTCGATCGCACCGGTGTCACTTTCCTGCTTCAGACCTTCCGTCTCGGCGATTTCAGTCGGCTCGCGTCCGGTCTTGAGGACAATTTCGTAGATCTCCTTGGCCTGACCGCCAGAAATCGTGCCCGCGCTCTGCATTTCGAGGATCGCGGCATTTGCAGTTGCCGTATTATTTGCCGCAACCGCTTCACTGCCAAGCGCGTTCATCACGCCCGGCGCGACAGACAGCGACCAGTTTGCAACTTGTGTTGCAACGTCAGCAACGCTCTTGCCCAGCCGGCTTGCGGTTTCAGCAAGCAGCGTTTCAAATCGCGCGAATGTTTCCACGTCCGCCGTCAAAACGCCGGCATTATAGGCAGACAAACCCAGCTCGCTCTCATAACGGTGCCGCTTGGCATCGGGCAGTTCCGGCAGGCTGGCTCGGCAATCGTCGAGGAACGAATCCTCAAGTTCAACCGGCAGCAAGTCAGGATCGGGGAAGTAACGATAATCGTGTGCGTCCTCCTTGGACCGCATCGATCGCGTCGTCCCCGTGCTCGGATCGAACAGACGGGTTTCCTGCACGATTGTGCCGCCGCCCTCGATCACATCGACCTGGCGGTTTGCCTCATGCTCAATCGTCGCCATGACGAAGCGCACCGAATTGACGTTCTTGGTCTCGGTCCGCGTACCAAAGGGCTCACCGGGACGGCGCACCGACACGTTGACATCGGCCCGCATGGAGCCTTGTTCCATGTTGCCATCACACGATCCGACATAGCGCAGGATCGCTCTCAACTTACGTACATAAGCCCCTGCTTCTGCAGGAGAACGCATATCCGGGTCACTGACGATTTCCATCAGCGCCACACCGCAGCGATTGAGATCGACATAGGACATGGTCGGATGCTGATCGTGCATCAACTTGCCTGCATCCTGCTCTACATGGATGCGCTCAACCCCGATGGTCTTGGTCGACCCTTCCGGGTCCTTGTCATCAAGCGTGATCTCAATCGCGCCCGGCCCCACTATCGGATGATAGAGCTGACTGATCTGATAGCCCTGCGGCAGATCGGCGTAGAAATAATTCTTGCGGTCAAAACGCGAATATTTGTTGATCTGCGCGCCCACTGCCATGCCGGTGCGCACCGCCTGACGGATGCATTCCGCGTTGGGCACAGGCAGCATGCCGGGCATCGCCGCATCGACAAGGCTGACCTGCGAGTTCGGCTCTGCACCAAACTCAGTCGCCGCGCCGGAAAACAGCTTTGAGTGCGTGGCAATCTGCGCGTGGACTTCAAGGCCGATCACGACCTCCCAATCCCCGGTTGCACCCTGAATGCGATATGTTGAACTTGTCATGTGTGCTTCTGATCTTAACCTTGTAACTATGTGTTCGTCCGGCGATCAGCCGTTTCCGCAGGGCGTGAACCGGAATCCACTTGCAAACTCATCAGGCGACGGCTCCCCATAATCCCGCGAAGTATGCGATTTGCGGGTCTCTCTATAGCATACAAAATGACAATAGCCGCACAAACCGAAAGGATTATGGCGACCAGCCAGGATGCTGGGATACCAAGCTTTTCCACCAAGCCAATTACATATGGATGGACCAAATAGAGTGAATAACTTGCAGCGCCAATCAAGAGCAGAAGCGGATTTTTGAGTCGCATGCCTGACTTCTCCACCCCCACGGCTGCCGCAACGACGAGCAATGCGAACGGCGAGAAAAGCAAGCCACGGTTCTCATGTGTCACTAGGCCATCTAACATAGCGGCTCCGGCAAGGCCCGCTACCGCTAGTGCAAGCGCAGGAATCGGAGCCAGGCGCAACCGATCGGAAATCAGCCCGAGACACATACCAGCCACAAACTCAAGCATGATCGCGTTGGTATAGAACTCAAAAACAACTGATCCATCCAATACATGGCCAAGAATGACCAGAAATCCGATGACAGTCGAAACACAGATCACGGTGTGCAAGCGATTCGGAAAGACGACAAACACTGAGAAAAGCAGGTAGAAAAACATCTCATAATTAAGAGTCCACCCAAGAAAAAGTGTCGGGTGCACCATGCCATTGGACTTCATAAAAGGAATAAATAACAATGACTTAATTAGTTGATTGAAATCTACTTCAGTTGCCTTAAGTAAGTGCGGCGCAAAGACTGCAACCGTAAAAACCAGCAGGGTCAAACTCCAATAGAGCGGTACAACGCGGATCAGCCGTTTGGCCAAAAAACGGATTCCGGAAAATTCCTGTTTCGTCGCGTAGACCATGATGAATCCGCTCACGACGAAAAATATGTCAACGCCGAACCGACCAGGACCAAACACGTCAGCGGTTAAAGCATGGTAGAGCACCACAAGCATTGCCGCGAGGGCTCGCAAACCCTGAAGGTTTGTTAGCATAGCTGTTCCTGCGAGATTGACTTGCATAATTCCCCGTCATTCCCGACGCTCTTCTTCACCACCACCTCTCCGGTTTCGCGGTAAACCCGGCGGCCTTTTCCAGCGCCAGACCGGCATTGAGCACGCCTTGCTCGTCAAACGGCTTGCCGATCAATTGCAGGCCAAGGGGCAGGCCATCACGGTTGAGCCCGGCTGGCACTGACATGGCGGGCAGCCCGGCCAGAGACGCAGGGACGGCAAACACGTCATTGAGATACATTGACAGCGGATCGTCGCTCTTCTCGCCCAGTGCAAAGGCCGCGCTTGGCGCGGTCGGTGCCAGAATTACATCGCATTCGGTCCACGCGTTCTTGAAATCGTGACTGATCAGCGTGCGCACCTTTTGCGCCTGAGTGTAATAGGCATCGTAGAAGCCCGCCGAGAGCACATAAGTGCCGATCAGGATGCGGCGTTTGACTTCCGCACCGAACCCGGCAGCGCGCGTTTCGGCATACATGTCCTGCAGGCCTGCCCCGTCCGGCAGCTCGCGCAGGCCATAACGCACGCCGTCATAGCGCGCGAGATTGGACGAAGCTTCGGCAGGGGCAATGATGTAATAAGCGGGCAGCGCGTATTTTGTGTGGGGCAGCGAAATCTCGACGATTTCGGCTCCGGCATCCTTGAGCCAGGCGATACCCATGTCCCAGCTTTTGGCCACGTCCTCGTCCATCCCGTCCATGCGGTATTCGCGCGGGACGCCAACCTTCTTGCCTTTCATATCGGGTGAAAGGCCCGCTTCCCACTCTGGCACATCCATTTTGAGGCTGGTCGAATCCTTGGGATCGAAACCGGCCATGACGTCCAGCATGATCGCGCAATCGGTGACATTGCGCGCCATTGGCCCGGCCTGATCGAGCGACGAGGCAAAGGCGACAATGCCCCAGCGCGAGCAGCGCCCATACGTCGGCTTGATGCCGGTTATGCCGGTAAAAGCCGCCGGCTGGCGAATCGAACCGCCCGTATCGGTGC
>JAHRVR010000170.1 GCA_019090585.1 Sphingomonadaceae bacterium | reverse complement strand
GCGTGAAGTTCTCGATGATGTCGGCCTCTGTATATTTGTCGCGCAGCTTTGGACTGACGACGCCGAGCGTGGAGATGAACCTGTTCACATGCTCGCCATACGTATCGTATTGCGAGTTCACATCGCCATTGGCCGGGGCGACCTGCGGGTGCGTGTCGCCGACGTGATAGGCCTCCATAAAGGCTTCAACCGCAAGCTTCCAGTTTGCCGGATAACTCTTCTGCACGTGCAAATATATGAAGCGATCTTCCAGTTTCCATGCCTCGATATGGGCCATCGCCTCTGGCCCGATATATTCCACAAGGCCCGGTGCGGCAGGGTCCATATTGACCCATACGAAGCCGGCGAGCTGCTCAACGCGCGCTTGCGGCAGGCACATCTTGTGCCCTTCGAGGTAGCCAAAGTCCCACTTCTCGGGAATCTCCTTGAGCGAGCCATCAACGTTCCATGTCCAGCCGTGGAAAGGGCACTTGAACTCACCGGCAAAACCCTCGGTGCCAGATGGCCTCAGTTTTGTGCCGCGATGCAGGCAGGAATTGTAATGCGCCTTGATGCTGCCATCCCCGGTCCGCACGACAATGAAGCTGTAAGGTCCGATGTCGTAGACGTAATAGTCGCCTTCGTCGGGAATCTGCTCTTCCCGGCAGACCATTTGCCATGTGCGCGTCCACATGTTCTCCATCTCGCGCCTGGCGAAATCGGCCTCGACATAACGGTCTTTCGATACCTCGTCGCTGCCAAGATATGTGTAGTTTTCACTTGCAGCCCAGTCTGGCGCTTTTTTCTCGTCGAGCGCAATAATATCCTGAGTGCTTTCAGCCGGATGGCGGGCTTCTCCCGGTTTTACGGAGCTGGGTTGCGCGGTCATGGGTTGAACTCCAGTTAGTTAAACGCTTGCACGGCGGCGGCTTCGTGTCGGGGCGGTGTGCCGATGGCATCGCCGGGTAATATATTCTTGCAGACTTGCCCGTCCTTGATCACCATCAGTACCCGGTCGGGGCCTGCAAGGACGGTTGGATCGTCGAGCGGATCGCCATCGACGAGGATCAGATCGGCCAGCTTGCCGGGTTCCAGCGTGCCAAGATCGCCCTCGTCGCGCATTGCGAGGCCGCCGTTCGCGGTGGCACAGACAAGCGCTTCGGCAGGGCTATACCCATAGTGATCGATGAAAAACCCCAGGTCGCGCCCTTGGGTGCCCTGCGGGCTCCAGGCGAAACCATAGTCGCCGCCGATCAGGTGGCGGATGCCGCGTTTGCGCAGCTCTGTATGCGTGCGGCAGGAATTTTCCAGCAGTTCGGGGATGTTCATGTAGCCGGCAACCTCGACTGAAAGGCCATAATCCGCCGCATCACCAGCCATGATCTGATGGAAAAGGCCTACGGTCGGAGCCACGAAAATGCGGTCCTTTGCCTCCTCAAGCATGTCGAGAAGCTCTTCGTCCGAATATTCAAGGTGGAAGAGCCCGTCCACGCCCGCGCGGACGCAATGTTTGGTTCCTTCGATCGAGCGCGTGTGGGCGTTGATCTTGCGACCATAGGCGTGGGCGGTTTCGGCCGCTACGCGCACCTCGTCGAAAGTCATTGGCGTGGTGTGACCGGGAGTGCCGGGGTAAAACGGATCGCCGGAGACATCGAGCTTGATGTTGTCGATACCCTCGCGGCAATGCAGGCGAACTGCGCGCCGCATTTCCTCAGCACCATCGATTATGGTCGAAGGCCCGATACGCGGGTTGTGGACGCGGCTTTCGTCTCCCATCGCGCCGGTAACCGTTATTTCCAGCCCTCCGGCACGAATGCGCGGGCCGGGAAGGCGGCCAGCGTTGACTTCCTCACGAACAGCCACGCCAAGTCCCAGCTTGGCCTCTGAAGCGCAATAGGCGCTGGTAAAGCCAGCTTCGATCAGCGCCTTTGCGCCGCGCGCTGCGGTGAACGCCTGTGCCTCGGGCGTGGGCGTGATCAAGTCTTCGGTCGCGGTGACATTTTCGAACGAGAGGTGGGCATGACCCTCGACCATGCCGGGCATGCAAAAGCGTCCCCCGGCCTCTATGACGCGGTCGTCCTGCGCTGCGTCCAGCTTGCCCAGTTTTGCAATTCGGTCGCCTTCGATCAGCAGGTCGCCGCGGAACGGCTTCTTGCCAGTGCCATCGAAAATGGCCGCATCCTTGATAAGCGTGCGAGTCATATCATGACCTCCCCGCGCGATCTTGCCTGAATATTTTCATTCTTCAATAGGGCTATGTTAAACCGGCACGAATAACTGGTGCTGCAACGGTGGCGGTACTTGTGCGTGGGAGACGGACTCGCCGCGCCATGCCAAGCCATCCGCATCAATTGTATCGTGCCGGGTCATTTGGCGCGCCGATACTTTCGGCGAGTGCGCGCATTTCCGTCGGCGAACCCGATGATCTCACTGCCTCCAGAAATTTCAAATAGACATTGAGTCCATTTATGCGCAGGTTGCCCAAGAATCGGGTTTGCGGGCCTTTTCAAGTCGAGGTCTCGCCAAGAACTGAAATGGGGAGAGAAGCGATGACTGAACTTAGGCCGATTTCGGCGGACTCGCACATTGTTGAGCCGCCCCATTGCTATCTGGACTTCATCGAACCTGCTTATCGCGATCGTGCGCCGCACATCATCGACCACAAAGAGAGCGGCGGCGACAAATACGTGATTGAAGGGATTCCCAAGGCGATCGGGTTGAACACGCTGGCCGCTGCCGGCAAGGCGCCAAAGGATATCCGCATAGAGGGCGAAAGATTCGGCGCGCTTCATCGCAGCGGTTGGGACCCCAAGTTTCGTCTGGCTGACATGGACAAGGACGGCGTCGCGGCGGAGTTCATCTATCCGACGATCGGAATGCTGATCTGCAATCTGGAAGACCAGGACTACAAGAACGCCTGTATGCACGCCTATAATCGCTGGCTGGAAACATATTGCGCCGAGGCGCCCGAGCGAATCTTCGGGCTGGGGCAGACCGCGGTCCGTTCCGTGGAAGAAGCGATCCAGGATTTCGAGCGCATCAAGGAACTTGGCTTCAAGGGCGTGATGATGCCCGGTTTTCCGGGAACGGAGTTCGATTATGATGATCCGCGCTTCGATCCGCTTTGGCAGGCATCGATCGATCTGGAACTTCCGATCAGCTTCCATATCCTGACCACTGGCAATGGCGGCGGGTGGGATGCGCGTGGCCCCAACCTGAACGGCTTCATGGCCATCATTCGTGGCTGCCAGGACATAATCGGCATGTTCATCTACGGCGGTGTCTTTGCGCGCAATCCGGACCTTATGCTCGTGTGTGTCGAGGCCGATGCCGGCTGGGCACCGCATTACAAATACCGGCTCGACCACGCCTATGACCGGCACCGGTTCTGGCAAAAGTGCGAGGAACTGCCGCAGATGCCCGGATATTATTTCGACAATCACGTCTACATGACATTCCAGGACGATTATTCGGCCTTTCGGGCAGTCGGCAATCCCGAAGAGGGTGATATAAATGCGCGCCGGCTGATGTGGGCCAGTGACTTTCCGCATTCGGATTCGACCTGGCCCTGGAGCCAGGATGTTCTCGCCAAGCAGACCGCGCATCTGACCGAGGATGAGAAGCGCTGGATCCTGCGCGACAATGTGCGAGAGCTCTACAAGCTGGATTGATCGAGTCGGCGATATTGCTGCCAGATCAGCAGACGATTGCTTGCTTGGGTTTGCTTCAATATGCGATAGGCTAATTGCATTACGCTTGGCCTGTCCGTTGGGTGTGGCCCGGTCATAAGAATGGAGTTTTGAGGCATGTCGGACGTTAAGGCTAAGAGCAATCTTGGGATCGATCCTGAGACCCTGAAAGAAATCTATGTCCAGATGTCGCGCATCCATGAGGTGGATAAGGCGATCAAGTCGGGGCAGCAGTCTGGCAAGATGCAGTTCAGTTACTGGCCGCACACCGGACAAGAAGCGATCCCCGCCACGATCTCTACCATGACCGATAATGACGATTACATGGTTACGATTTATCGCGGCATCCACGATCAGGTCGCCAAGGGTGTTTCGCTCAAAGGCCTGTTCGCTGAAGCCCTGGGCCGCAGCGCGGGGGTCAACAAGGGCAAGGGCGGTTCACCGCACATTTCCGATCCCGAATCTGGCTCTATGCTCACTACCGCCATCGTCGGTGCCGGTGCGCCTATCGCCAATGGCCTTGCCCTGGCTGCCAAACTGCGCGGCGAGAAGCGCGTAACGGTCGTGAACTTCGGCGACGGCGCTACCAGCATTGGCGCCATTCACGAGGCGATGAACCTTGCCGGCGTGTGGAAGCTGCCGATCATCTTCGTCTGCCAGAACAACCAGATCGGCGAGTACACCAAGATTCCCGATTACACCGCCAGCCCTGACTTTGCCGGAAGGGCCGCAGGCTATGGC
>JAHRVR010000169.1 GCA_019090585.1 Sphingomonadaceae bacterium | reverse complement strand
GGCCCGTAGAGATAAAGCAGGCCGCCCGCTGGCAACAGCCGCCGCGCGCCGCGCATCAGCCCCTCGGTCGCTTCCCACGGGCTGATATGCACCATATTGATGCAAACGATCGCATCGGCATGTTCGAGAGGCCACGTGGCGGATGACGCATCGAGCTCCAGCGGCGCACGGACATTGTCCAGGCCCTCCCCCGCCACCCAATCGCCAATGGATTCGCGCGCATTGGCCAAAGGGTCGGTCGGCTGCCAGGTTATCTGCGGCAAGGCACTTGCGAAATGAACAGCGTGCTCGCCTGTGCCGCTGGCAATTTCAAGAACCAGCCCGCTCTCCGGCAATTCATCGCGCAGCACGTCCAGAATCGGATCGGCGTTGCGCTGGGTGGCCGGGGCAAAACGTCGGCGGTCGGTCATTTTGGGGCATTCTCCATCGCTTGGGCCGGAGTATCTGCCCCGGCCAGCCAGCGCAATCTCAGCGACAGGCTCATTGCGGCTCTTCCCATCCGCACCGCCGCAACTATACACGGACGAATATAGATCGAGGTCGGGGAGAAACAGTGGTGCGTGCAAACGGGGATGAAAGGGTTTGACGATCCTTTCCCCTTCCGAATGGCAGGTTGTGGCCCTGTCGCTGCGCGTAAGCTGCCTTGCGATCCTTGTCACGCTGCCCTTTGCCTTTGCCCTTGCCTGGGTGCTCGCACGTCGTAGCTTCCCCGGCAAAGTCCTGCTTGATGCTCTGGTGCATTTACCGCTTGTGCTTCCCCCGGTGGTGACAGGCTGGCTGCTGCTCATCGCGTTCGGTGCGAATGGGCCTGTCGGACGACTGCTGGCTGACTGGTTCGGGGTAACACTGATGTTTCGCTGGACCGGGGCCGCGCTTGCCGCTGCCGTCATGGCGCTTCCGCTGATGGTGCGCGCCATGCGGCTTTCGCTGGAAAGCGTGGACCGGCGGTATGAAAGCGCCGCGCGCACGCTCGGAGCCGGAAAGTGGCGTACGTTCTTCGAAGTCACTTTGCCGCTCGCATCGCCGGGCGTTGTGGCGGGCATGGTTCTGGGCCTCGCCCGTTCGCTTGGCGAATTCGGCGCGACGGTAACATTTGTCTCGAACATTCCCGGCCAAACGCGCACTTTGCCGCTGGCCATTTACACCGGGCTGCAACTGCCGGGAAACGAAGTGGCGGTTACGCGGCTGGCGCTGATTTCAGTCGCCCTGTCGCTTGGCGCGCTTGTCCTTTCCGAATGGCTCGCGCGGCGCAGCGGACATGGCAGGGGCGGCCATGTTCTTTGAGATCGACATCGTCATTCGCCGCGGCGGGCGCCGCATATCGGGCGACTTCAAGGCATTGTCCGGGCTTACCGCCCTGTTCGGTCCATCCGGCGCAGGCAAGACGAGCGTGCTTGACGCCGTTGCCGGGCTGCTCAGGCCCGAACGCGGCCGCATTGCCGTCAATGGCGAGGTGTTGTTCGACAGTGATAGCGCCATAGACCTTCCGCCGGAACAACGCGCGTGCGGATATGTCTTTCAGGACGGACGTCTGTTCCCCCACCGTACCGTCCGGCAGAACCTGTTGTTCGGATGGAACCTTGCGCCGCAAGACCGCCGCTGGCTTTCCCCGGACGAGGCGATTTCCTTCCTCGGCATCGAGCAGCTGATGGACCGCATGGCGCCCACCCTGTCTGGCGGAGAGGCACAGCGCGTGGCGATTGGGCGGGCCTTGCTGAGCGGTCCGCGCTGCCTGCTCATGGACGAGCCACTGGCCTCTCTCGACCAGGCAAGGCGCGAGGAGATCATGCAAGTCATCGAGCGAATCCGCGATGAACTGAAACTGCCAATCCTCTATGTCAGCCATGACCGCGATGAAGTGGACAGGCTGGCCGATCAGGTCATTCCCATCCACCCGAAATAGCGCCTTTCCCAGCGGTCACTTCGTTTTTTGGGAAAAACCGCAAGCCGAATTGGCTTTACGGCAGTGCCCTTGCACTGTCAGATTGCACAGACAGATTGCACAGACAGATTGCATTGCCGCCAGCAGGTGAATGCAGCGAGTTTTCCGGGAATTGCGGGAGAGGACCCATGAAGAAGATCGCACTCTATGCAACAGGCATTATCGTTGTGGCGATTGTAGCGGCCGCAATCTGGATGCTCGGTCCCGCGCTGCTGCCTCCGAAACCGGTCGATACCGGGATCGCGGTTGGCAAGAAGGCACCCATCGAAATGGCCTTGCAGGACAGCAAAGCCGCGCCGACGACACTTGGCGCGCAAATGGGCGAAAACGGGATGGTCCTTTTCCTCGTTCGGTCCGCTGACTGGTGCGTTTTTTGCAAGGCGCAGCTGGCGCGCACCCAGGACATTCACGCCGCCGTCTCCGAAAAAGGGTTCTCACTGGCTGCGCTATCCTATGACGATCCCGCCACGCTTGCGACTTTTGCCGGAGAGAACGGGATCGCTTACACCCTGCTGAGCGACAAGGGCGCAAAGATGATCAGCGCGCTGGACTTGCGCGACCCTCAATATGGGAAGGACAGCTTTGCCTTTGGTGTGCCGCTTGCCTCGATCCTGTTCCTTGCGCCAGACGGAACCGTCCTCAAGAAATACGTCGCTGCAGACTTTCGCTCTCGCCCTTCCAATCAGGACGTGATCGCAATGCTGGATGCTATCAGCAGCTAGCAAGGCCTGCCCAATTAGTAAGGCCTGCCCATACAGGTAGTTGAATTGGACTTTTTCAGGCCAGCCGTTCATGCCCAGCCATTCATGCGTTGAAACCGTGCAAAAAAACGGTTCCCGGCCCGGAGAGAGATGAACAATGGCAAAGACAGGTAAAGTCGTCCGCATAGGTGGCGGCACCGCCTTTTTCGACGATAGCTTCATTGGCCATCCGGCACTGATCGCGGCGAAGTGCGATTACATTGTCTATGATTACCTTGCCGAACTGACGATGGCATCGCTCTCCAGCGATACGAAAACCAATCCCGAAGGTTTCAGCCCAAACCTCCTGCGCGACATGGCGCCCTTTCTGAAGGACATGATCGGCTCGGGCACCAGGATCATTACCAATTGGGGCGGACTTAATCCTCAGGGCGCAGCCGATGCACTGCGCAAGCTGCTCGCCGAGCTTGGACTTACCGCAAAGATCGGCATCGTAACCGGCGATGATATGCGCGGCCGGGTGGACGAATTTCACGCCCAGGGTCTTCGCGAAATGTTCAGCGGAGAGCCACTTCCAGATGATGTAAACTTCTCAAGCATGAACGCCTATTTCGGCGGATTCCCGATTGCCGCTGCGCTTGATGCAGGCGCGGATATTGTGCTGACAGGGCGCGCAGTGGACAGCGCACTGGCACTCGGCCCGCTGATCCATGAATTTGGCTGGACGCCCGATGATTGGGACCTGCTCTCGGCAGGAACGCTGGTCGGCCACCTGACCGAATGTTCCACACAAGTCACCGGCGGCACTTTCACCGATTGGGAAAGCATCCCGGACCCCGCCAATATCGGCAACCCATTCGTCGATTGTCATTCGGACGGCACTTTTGTGGTGAGCAAGCCGGAGGGAACGGGCGGCCTTGTATCAACCGGCACGGTGGCCGAACAAATGATTTACGAAGTCAGCGACCCGCAAGCCTATATCGTCCCCGATGCAGTATGTGACTGGAGCGAGGTCGTCATGGCGCCGGATGGGCCGAACCGGGTCCGTGTAAGGGGCGCAAAAGGCTATGCGCCGACCAGCACTTACAAAGTCTGCGCGACGTATTCGCAAGGCTGGCGCGGCACCGCATTCCAGCCCATCGTCGGCATCAATGCGCCTGCCAAGGCGCGCCGTCAGGCAGAGGCACTGTTCGAACGCACCAACACCTTGCTTCGCAACCGCAACGCCAAGCCGCTAAACGAAACCCATGTCGAAGTGATAGGAGCCGAGACGAGCTATGGCCCCCGTTCACGCGGTGAAAATGCACGTGAAGTCGTAGCGATGATTTCGGTGACTCACGACGAGCCGATCGGCCCGCAGATCTTCCTCAAGGAACAAGTCAGCTCCATTTCCTCGATGTCGCCGGGCACCACTATCGGTCTGGGCGGCAATCTGGGCAGCACACGTCCTTTGATGCGTGTATTCCTGTTCCTCGTGAATAAATCGGACTTCACCCCGCAAGTCAGTGTCGATGGTCAAGCGGTCGCATTAACGGCTGCACCTTCAAGATGGTTCGAGGAATCGATGCTGGCCCGCCCGCCCGAGCCCGCTCATCCCACCAATGCCGAACCGGAACTGACGGTCCCGCTCATCAGCCTTGCCTGGGCGCGCAGCGGCGACAAGGGAAACCTGTTCAACGTCGGTGTCTTTGCGCGAGAGCCGCGTTTTGCCCCTTACATCGCGGCGGCGCTGGACCAGCACACCGTCGGCCAGTGGTATGCGCATCTGCTTAGTGACGCGGAACCGCAGATCGACCGCTTTGTCATGCCCGGCACCCATGGCCTGAACTTCGTGGTCAAGAATTCACTTCAGGGCGGCGGCGCGCAATCCCTGCGGCTTGATCCGGTGGCCAAATCCATGGGCCAGATGCTGCTGGAATATCCAGTGCCGGTCTCAAAGGAGATCGCGGAAAGCCTGGGACTCCCGGAAACGGCCTGAACCGCCCGCGCTCTCGCTCCAGTCAGGAAGGTATCACCCCGGTCAGACTGGCGGGGCCGCTGAATTTCTCTCGAACAGCTTTTCAACGTCCACTTTCCTGATCTTTCCTGAAGCCGTCATCGGGAACGCTTCAACCGCAAGCCAGGTGCGCGGAATCTTGAAATGGGCGAGGCCTTTGGCAGCGAAAGCTTCCAGCTCCTGCGCATCCAGCGCGCAACCATCGCGCAGCTTGATCGCTGCCGCCACGGTCTGCCCCCATTTTTCGTCGGCAATGGGGACAACCGCGAGTGACACAATGTCCGGGTGCTCAAGCAGAAACCCCTCGATCTCAGCTGGATAGATGTTCTCGCCGCCCCGGATGATGACTTCGCGCGTACGCCCCTGAATACTGAGGTATCCTTGGGCATCGAGCGAACCGAGGTCGCCGGTATGGATATACCCGTCTTTGTCGATGGTCGTGGCCGTGGCTTCGGGCATCCGGAAATAGCCGTCCATATTCATCGGGCTGCGAGCGCAGACTTCCCCCACATCACCAACCTTGAGCGTTTTGCCGGTTTCGGGATGACATATCTTCAGGTCAACATGCGGCGCAGCGCGGCCAGAAGTTTTCGCAGCGATCTCTGGCGCATCTTGCGGGACAGAGGTCGTGATCATCACGCTTTCGGACTGACCGAACACAACCACAACCGGCGCGCCAAATTCCCGGTTCAGCCGCTCAATCAACGGCTTGGGCACCGACGCGCCGCCCGATCCGATCGACCTGATATTGAATTGCGAGGGGTCCCATTCGGGATGTTCACACAGCGCGATCAACATGGTCGGCACGCCGCCGATCCGGGTGGCGCCGGTTTCGCGCATCATGCGCAGATATTCGCCCGTTTCAAACCTTTGCATCAACACATAACAAGAGCCAACCGATACACAGCCAAGCACAACGCTGAGCGCACCGCCCACATGGTTGAGCGGCCCGGCATTGACCCAGATATCGGTCTCGTCAAATCCAGCCGACACCGCTCGCAGATAACTGGCATTGAGCGCCGCGAAATGAGAGAGAGACGCGCCCTTGGAACGCCCCGTCGTGCCGGAAGTGAACTGGATCATGAACAAGTCTGATGGATCAACCTGCGGCAGTTCCACCGGCTTGCTGCCTCTTACAAGATCGAACAGTTCCTCAAGGGCAAAGACCTTCCCAGACGGCATGAGATGCGCGGCACGGTCCATCAAAGAGACACCGCGCGTATCGTATCCGCTCAAGAGCACCGCCGGATCGATAAGATCGCGTGCATGTTCACATTCGCGTTCCGACCAAGCCGGGTTCCAGCCCGCCACAACCAGCCCGGCAAGCGCACAGGCAAATTCAGTGACGACCCATTCGGCAGAATTGCGCGACCAGATCGCAACGCGCTCACCCGGGCTGGCCCGCTCAAGCAGCCAGCTTGCCACGAGCTCTGCCTGGGCCAGCAATTCGCTGTAGCTAAAGCGCTGAAGCTCCCCATCCATGCGCCATATCAGGGCGGAACGGTCTCCAAACCGCTCCGCCTTGTCGCGCAGGCAATCTCCGATCGTCATATCGAGGAGCGGAAATGACGTGTCAGCGGATATATGCGCCAGCCCCGTCGCGCTATCGGGTGTTCCATCAAACATATGATATGCGCCCGGCTGCAAGTCTTGTGTTTTTCATAAGTGCTGTCTGAACCGCCTGAAAAACCCCTGCAAGTCCGCTATGATGGCATTCAATATCCCTGCCGCGCACCGGCACTCCGCCGGCCTATCGCCTCCAGAACAGGGTTTCGCCAACGCGCTCGGTGCGCCCGGAAGTGCCGACCGGCTCGACCGTGCCATCGGTGAGGAACGCCATCATATCCAAATCCTCACCTTCTACTTTCGAGACAACCCGCGTCCCTTGCGGTGTCAGTGCAAAGATCACGCCGCTGGTGGGGTCACCCGCGCGTGAATGAAAGACCGTATATGTCTCGATAGTGGCCGGGCCCTCATAAGTCTGGTCGCTTTCAGGGATGGCTCCGCGCCGCGCATCGGCCTCTTCATGGAAATCATAGTCCTGCGGAAAGCTCACACCCTTGACCGGATGCGTTGACAGGACGATGGCGTGGTTATGTGTGCAATGGCCGCCATTGCCGTAAAGCAGGCCGTATTCACCGCTTTCACGCAGCTTGCGGACCATCCCCGCGCTCGCATGCATCATGTAATTGCCCATCGGGCCGCCCCCAAACGTCAGCCCGCCCTGAACGCTCAGTGGCCGGTCAGCGGACAGGCCAAGAATGCGCCGCGCCATCTTGGGAACGCACGGAAAGCACGAGTAGAGCTCAACGTGATCGAGGTCATTCGCAGCGAGCCCGTTCAACTCCATGGTCTTTTCCAAGGCCACTTCCATCGCCACAGTTCCGGTCCAGTTCACGCGATTGAGCGGTTCTTCATCCTCATGGGCATTCGCGCCTGCGCCGATGTAAATAATCCGGCCCTCGTCAATCCCAGCCGCCCGCGCTTTGGCCAGACTGGTGATGATCAGTGATGCGCCCTGATTCACAGACGAATTGGCAACCTGGAACTTTGAATATGGGAATGCCAAGGGCCGGTTGTTCGCATCGAATGTTGTAATTTCCTCCGGCGTGCGCGGCTGTTTGATCCAGGCGCCTTCGGCGTCATTGGCGACCTGCGACATCGTCGACCAGATCTTGCCCGTTTCCGCCTGCGCCTGTGCCAGACTCAGTCCCCATGCCGCGCGGGTCGCGTTTTCATAAAGCGGGTAGATTTGTGCCGGCTCGATCATGCCATAACGCTGCCGCACGTCTGAAGCGCTCGTGCGTGACTTTCTGAACAGGTCTTCACCGCCGCCGTCTTTCTTTGGCCGCTTTGCCGCCGTGCGCAGCCCTTCGCCGCCAGTAACGATGCAGACCGAGGCTTTGCCCGATGCAATTGCATTGGCAGCATCGTTGACCAGCATGACCGGGTGATCGCCATAAGAGCCTTTCGCCTCGACCACTGTTGCCGGCTTGATCCCCAGCGCCTTTGGAAGCATCGCTTCCACGTCAAATGTACGAAACGACATCTGCGCGACATTGGTCAACCAGTCGCACTGTTCGATCCAGCCGCCGCCAGCATCCACGTCCGCCTTCTTTGCAGAGGCCGCCATCAGCTCAACCGAATCGAGGCCGTCCATCGGATCATCCGGCCTGTCGTTGATCTCCCCAACGCCAATAATGACCGGAATGCGGGCTGGATCTTGCGACATATTCTAACTCTCCCTCATCGTTTCCATCGGCGCGCGCTGCAACAATCAGCCAACCTTTTCGCAAGTCACCAACATGTTCTTTATCTCATAGCTGGTAATCGGCCGGAACCAGCTCAGCTGCGGTTCGGATACCAACTTCAATTCAGGCAGCCTCGCCAGCTTGTCCAGAAAAATGCGCGTTTCGTGTATGGAGAGCATGGCACCGGGGCAACGATGCGGACCATCACCAAAGCTCATGTAACCGCTCTTGGCAGGTATGCGATTTTCCCTGTCCGGGTTAAAGGCATAAGGACATTCGCCGACGACATCCTCGCTCAGATTGGCCTTTCGAATGTCGATGCCAAGAATATCGCCTTGTGCAACCGGGCCAAGTTCCGCAACTTCCATGGGCTCGGAGGCCTCGCGCTTGATTACCCCGGAAACCGGCTCAAGCCGAATAACCTCGTCCAGAATGGCAAACTGGTCTTTATCGCTGCCAGTCCTGAAACGCTCCATCAAGTTGGGCTGTTCAAACAAATACCACGCCGCCATGCTGATAAATTCACGCGTTGTAGCCATGCCCGCAATCGCATAGCCGCGCACTTCTGTGCGGATAAAGCGGTCTTTGTGGCCATTGGCGATCATGGTCGAGATTATATCTTCGGTCGGCTCCTTGCGGCGCCGATCAATCGCCGGCTGCACAACATCATCAAAAAATGCCAGCAGGTCCGGGTCATCGAAATCCTTGGTCGGGCGTTTACCGCCGTCTTCGTCGATGATCGAGCCGATCTGCCGCGCCAGCCAGTCAATGTCGGAATAATCCAGTCCGATCACATCAGCTGCCACGACAACCGCATAGTAAAAGGCCAGTTCGCCCAAGTCCGCGGCTCCGGTCTGCGCCAGCCGGGATATCAACGTGTCCGCACAGCGATGCATCACCGGCTCATATTTTTCCGTGATCGTCTTGAGCGTAAAGAAAGGCGCAATTGCCGCGCGGCGCTTCTGGTGCGCTTTGCCATCCAGATAGAACATGGTGACATCGTCCTCATCGACATCCCTCAAGGTCTGGATACCAACACCGCCCTGAACGACGCTGCTGCTTCGCAGTACTTTCCTCGCCGCTGTGAAATCCCCAAAAAATCGCGAACGCGTCGATTTCGCGATTGCCGCGCGCGCTATGGCGCCGCTCTTGGTCGTGTCGTCCTGCATAATGATATCTTCCTTGTGCCTGGCTGATCAATCCGACGCCATCAGTTCCAGCAGATTGCCGTCCGGATCGAGGAAATAGACCGATTGGGCGGCGCCGCCCTGATTGTCCGTCCGCGCAGACGGCCCTTCGATAATTTCGATGTCATGGCTGCGCAGCAAGTCCTCAGCCTCATCAATCGACCCGCCAAACCGGAAGCATATATCGGCCGAGCCGGGTGTCGGCCGGGCCGCCACGAGGTCCATCCCGTTGCCTTCCTGGTGGATGTTAAGCTGCACCCCGCCCCCGATCTGCACAGACCGGACCAGACAACGTCCATTTGGCGCATGATCGAACAGAAGCTCTGCGCCAAACAGCGCAGTGTAGAATTTTGTCGATCGCTCCACATCGGCAACTGTAATCGCGACATGATCGATGAATTTCAGCAGGGCCACAGTACCGACCTCTCCATATTATCTTTTTCTATCCACTCACTAGCACCGCGCAGGAAGCCTCCGCGGAGAAAGCGCGAATCGTGACCCTATTAGTGAACGAGTCTGCACACTGTGCAACCACCGATCCTCGTATATCCGGTTCAGCCACGACAGATGCAAGACGATATCCAAATGCGAGATTGTCGAATTTATTGTTATTTTTCAAAATACTATAACTTAGTCCGATAGCCTCGAGACGTCAGCCGTCGCATATATATGGACATCACGTCCAGATGTATCCATTGTGATGTGCGCTATTTCCAGCACAAATTCCAATGAATGCAATTTGAGGAGATAATGATCTTGTCTGAAGTGCAGGATTTGGCAACGGTCGTTGGAACGACAGCTGTGCCGGCTGAAGCGGACATCGTCGTAATCGGTGCGGGCTTCGGCGGAATGTACGCGCATCACCGCTTTCGCCAACTTGGCATGAGTGTTTTCGGCTTCGAACAGGGCACCGATGTCGGCGGCACATGGTATTGGAACCGATACCCCGGCGCGCGCTGCGATGTTGAGAGTGTCGATTACTGCTATACATTCTCTCGGGAACTGCTGGATGAGTGGCAATGGACCGAGCGTTTCGCCAGGCAGGACGAAATCCTGCGCTATGCCAACTTTGTCGCAGAAAAGTTCGACCTGAAGCGCGACATCAAATTCCAGTCGAAGATCACCGCGGCGAGATATGACGAAGGCCGCAATCGCTGGACTGTGGAAACCGACAAGGGCGAGAGTATTTCCTGCAAATACCTTGTCACCACGGTGGGCTGCCTCTCCGTGCCCAAGGATCCGGATTTCAAGGGTTTGGAAGACTTCAAGGGACAGTGGATTCAGACCGGCGCATGGCCCAAGGAAAATGTCAACTGGGACGGCAAGAACGTTGCTGTCATCGGCACCGGCTCCTCGGCGATCCAGTCGATCCCCGAAATTGCCAAGACCGCAAAGCAGCTTACGGTTTTTCAGCGCACTGCCAACTACAGCGTGCCGGCATATAACGGCCCCTTGCCGGAGGAGCGCCGCAAAGAGGTCTTCGAAGACTACCCCGCTTACCTCGATAAATTGAAACGGTCGCGCTCGGGCCAGATATTTGAACTGAGCACCGACCGGACGGCAGCTGACTTCACCGAGGCTGAACGCAACGATCGGATGGAACATGCCTGGAAGCTGGGCCGATGGAACCTTCAGAGCTGCTTTCGCGATACCACGCTAAATCAGAATGCCAATGATATTGCGGCAAACTTCGTGCACGCAAAAATTCGCGAAACGGTGAACGATCCAAATGTAGCCGAGAAACTGATCCCCAAAGGCTATCCGTTTGGAACCAAGCGCCTGTGCCTGGACACCGATTATTTTGCGACATTCAATCGCGACACGGTTGAACTCGTCGACATCAAGACCGAACCGATTGAGCGGATCACCGCAACTGGTATTCAGACAAGCGCCGGGGAATATCCGGTCGATCTGATCGTCTTTGCCATCGGCTTCGATGCGGTGACAGGCCCAATCGTCAATCTTGGCATTGAAGGGCGAGGCGGCGTTTCCCTCAGTGAGGCATGGGCAGACGGCCCGATAAGCTATCTTGGTCTGGCTATACCGGGCTTCCCCAACCTGTTCACGGTCAACGGCCCGTCCAGCCCGTCTGTTCTGGCCAACATGATCCTTACGCTGGAACAGCATGTCGATTGGATCGCCGACTGTATCAACGCCATGAACCAGCAGGGTATCAACATCATCGAGACAGACGAGTCCGCAGCGGCAGACTGGGCGGAACACACGCGAACGGTTGCCAACCAGACGTTATTTCCCAAAGCAAACAGTTGGTACATGGGCGCGAACGTTCCGGGCAAACCCAGCATGTTCCTGGCCTATATTGGTGGGTTCGACAATTATATCGCGCGCTGCGATCACATTGCAGCCAATGGCTATGCGGGCTTTTCCCTGAGCAAAAGCAAAGTCGGAGCAGAAGCATGAGTGCAATTCAGAAGGGCGCCGTCGCGATCGTCACGGGCGCGGCGGGCGGCATCGGCCTTGGCTTGGCAACAGAAGCCGTGCGCAGGGGAATGCGCGTCGTCATCTCCGACATCCGCGAGGACAAGCTCAGGCAAGCGCAGGAAAGTCTGACCGCCATGGGCGGCGAAGTTCTGGCCATGCGCGCGGACGTCACGAGCGAGGCCGATGTCGAGAATCTTGCCAAAGCAGCGGTGGATCGCTTCGGACAAGTCAACATGCTGTTCAACAATGCCGGTGCCTTCGTCGGCGGACTTGCCTGGGAAACCAGCGCCGCACAGATGGACTGGATTGTCGAGCTGAACTTCAAGAGCGTCGCCCACGGAATCCGTGCCTTCGTGCCTCGAATGATCGCGCAAGGCGATCCGTGCCACGTCGTGACCATTGCATCGGGCGCCGGCATCGCGGTCTATCCAGGCTATGCGACTTATTCGCCAACAAAACATGCGGCGCTGGCCCTGACCGAGGCGCTTTACATTGATCTGGTGGCCGAAAAGGTTGGCAACATAGGCGTGACCATTGCCATGCCAGGCATGATCCGCACCGAGATCATGGAGCCGGAAAAGGCCAGCCCCTCTGCACTGGATCTTGACCGCGAAGCCCGGCACGAGAATGCAACCGTAAAGCGGGTCGAGCAGTTGATGACCGGCAATCTCGAGAAGGCCATGCCGCCCGAAGAACTGGCCAGGATAGTTTTCGACGCCGCAGAAGCAGGCGAGCTCTATATCCTGCCCAATCATGACAGCGATGCCATGAAGGCGCGTTGCCAGGCAATCGGGACGGGCCGCGCCACCGGCGTCAATCCCTATCCGGCGATCATGGGACAATCGCGCCTGTCCGGAGCAAAGGAAGACGCCCCCATTGGTGCTCCTCCCGGACAGCTGGATAAAGGTGCAGGGTCGGCTGCCAAGGCAACCGAACAGATGGAGCAGGCGCAGCAATGACAATGAGAGAACCCCACCCTTACGGCGCAATTCTTTTCGAGAAGCGCAAGGAAGCTGGAATTCCAGAATTTGCCTCGCTTCCGCCCGAAGGTGCACGAGCGCTCATGACGAATATCCTTGCGGCAGCCCCGGAGCCAACAGACCTGCCCGAGCTTGCTGAAGTTATCGACTCAACCATAAGTGGACCGCACGGCCCGATCCCCATTCGCCATTTCAAGCCGCTCGGCGCAACCAAGGGCACGATTGTCTATTTCCACGGCGGCGGTTGGGTCCTGGGCGACCTCGATACGGGCGACAGCATGTGCCGCCGCTGGGCGGGCTGGGCTGGCCTTGACGTCATCAGCGTTGATTACCGGCTTTCGCCCGAACACCCCTTTCCCCAACCGCTCGACGATTGCTTCACAGGGCTGCGATGGGCTGCGGCTAATCTCAAAGGGCCGTATTTCATCGCCGGAGACAGTGCTGGCGGGAACCTGTGCGCTGCAATTGCCATTCGCGCGCGCGACGAAGGCGGGCCTGATCTGGCGGGTCAGATCATTGTCTATGGCGCGTTCGACACAGATTTCACCACCGCATCCTATCGCGAAGTCGGCGATAAGGGATGGATGCTGACTGGCGCGGACATGGAGTATTTCTGGGGCCATTATCTTTCTGGCGATGGCGAGAATTCATCGCCGCTTGCCAAGCCGTTAAAGCTCAAAGACGCATCAGGCCTTGCCCCGGCCTTCATCACCACGGGCGATTGTGATGTCCTGTGCGATGACAATATCGCTTATGCCAAGCTGCTGGAACGAGATGGCGTTCCGGTTGAACTGCGCATCGATGAAGGCATGTTTCACGGTTATTACTCGATGACCGAATTTGCCGAGCCCGCGCTTGGTGCCGTGAATGCAACCGTCGCGTGGATCGGAAGGCAACTGGTTCAGGCATAAGAACAAATTATAGACGACAGCTCCAACGCGCATTAATCAATAGAACAAAACAACTATAATCGGGAGAGAACATGAAAGCCGCCGTACTTCGCGAGATCCAGCAGCCGCTTACAATCGAGGACGTCGAACTCGACGCCCCGCGCCCCGACGAAGTGCGCATTCGCGTCGTCGGCAGCGGGCTATGTCATTCAGACTATCACTCGATTTCGGGCGATCTCCTCACTCCCATGCCCGCGGTGCTGGGCCATGAGGCAGCAGGCGTCGTCGAAGCGGTTGGTTCCGATGTCAGCGAATTCAAGCCCGGCGATGAAGTCGTCAGCTGCACATCCATGTATTGCGGCCATTGCCGCGATTGTCAGACCGGACACAACAACGTCTGTGGCAACAACCCAAAATCGCGGGCGGAAGACCTGCCTTCCCGTATCACGCGGGGCAAGGAGGCCATCAGCCAATTTGCCGGGTTGGGCGGATTTGCCGAGGAAATGCTGATCCACCGCACCGGCCTTACCAAGATCCCCGAAGGTATGCCGCTTGACCGTGCGGCCCTGCTGGGTTGCGCCGTGCTGACCGGCGTTGGCGCAGCGCTCAACCGCGGGGCTGTTTCCCCGGGTAGCACCGTCGTGGTGATCGGCTGTGGCGGCGTCGGCCTCAACGTCATCCAGGGCGCCCGGCTGGCCGGTGCCGCGCGTATCATCGCTGTGGACCTTAATGAGCGCAAGTTCGATCTTGCCCGCACTTTCGGCGCGACGGATTGCGTCAAGGGCGGGCCGGACGCCGTCGCCGAAGTCAGGGAAATGACGGGCGGCGGTGCGGACTATTCTTTCGAAGTGATCGGCCTTCCCTCCACGCAGGAACAGGCGCTGATGATGCTGCGCCGCCGCGGCGTCTTTACGGTTGTCGGCATGGCCCCTTCCGGATCGAGCTTCTCGGTCCCTGGCGTCATGGTCATGGCAATGGAATTGGAAGTTCGCGGATCACTGATGGGGTCCGCGCCCTTCCAGCAGGCGATCCCCAATTATGCGCAGCTCTATCTGAACGGCAAACTTAAGCTGGACGAGCTGGTCTCACAGCGAATCAAGCTTGAAGATATCAATGATGGCTATGACAACATGATAGCCGGTGACGTTGCCAGAAGTGTGATCGTCTTCGACAACTGACTGGCAAACCACAATTCCGGGAGAGGACGAGATGGAAACCATTACGACCACAGCGCCACCATCGGGCATTGATCCCGCGCTGGTGCTCGATTTCGATTACTATTCCGACCCGCGCTACACTTCGGCGGGCGGTATACCCGAAGCCATGGCCGAACTACGCGTCGAAGCGCCGGATGTCTTCTGGAGCACGGCCCTGGGCGGCTATTGGGTTATCCAGGGATATGATGTGATCATCGATGCCGCCAAGCGGACCGATCTGTTCAGCAGCAGCTATATGCGAATCCCGCCCCGCCACGAACTTCCGGAACCGCACCCCAGTATTCCCTTGCAGATCGATCCACCGGATCATGCTGCGTTCAGGGCGCCGCTTACCAAGGTCTTCACCGCCACCCAGATGTATAAGCGTGTCGGTCAGATCCGCGAACTGGCAGTGGAACTGATCGATGAAATCGCGCCACTGGGCAAGGCGGACTTTTTCACAGCTGTCACCGAGAAGCTCCCGGTACTGATCTTCATCGACATCATGGGATTGAACAAGGCAGACTTTAGAACATATCGCGACCTGGCCAAAGCAGCCGTTGGCGAACGAGACCTTGATGTCCGCTACAGTTCAATTGATGAGGCGCTCCGTTTACTGCGCGAAGTGATCATAGCGCGGACTGCGAAGCCGGAAGATGACCTGATTTCCTACCTTCTCGAACTGGAAATTAATGGCGAGCCGGTCAGCGAGGACCTCGTGTTGGGCTATTGCAAACTGCTGTTCTTCGCCGGGCTCGATACCGTGGCCAACGCCATGGCATTTTGCATGCGCTATCTGGCGATGGACCAAACCTTGCAGCAGCGTTTGCGTGAGGAGCCGGACAAGATACCGCATGCGATGGAAGAGCTGATGCGCCGCCATGCCGTGGCGCCCGTCATCCGCAAGACCATGAAGGACGAAAACTGGCACGGCTACAATGTTCGTGCGGGAGACATGGTGCTGCTCAATTACCCGGCGGCAAACCTTGATGAGCGGATGTTCGACCATGCCGACAAAGTCGATATCGACCGCGAGCGGATCAACCACATCGCTTTCGGCGCGGGCGACCATCGCTGCGTCGGACGGCACCTTGCCCGCATCGAGATCGTTGTCATGCTGGAAGAAGTGATGAAGCGCATACCAGCTTTCCGCATTGAGCCAGGTAAGGACGTTCCCATGCGCGGCGGAAGCGTTCTCAACATCGAACACCTCCCGCTGGTATGGGATCCCGCCTAACGATATTAGGGAGAACCCGCGCACAATATCACGTTGACGCTGCTTCGTTTTAAACACTGCGATGTCTTCCATGGCAGTGTTTGAGACGCGCAGGACGCGCAGGAAACCCCGCGACGGATCTGGGCGTTCCCAGACATGCGCCAGAAACCAGACCTGCGCTGAATAATTGCAACAGCTCAACGGAGTCCTCCATGGCATTCGAACCCCGGCCTTTTGCCGTCGAGATTTCGCAAGATGCGCTCGACGATCTCAATGCCCGCCTTGATCTTGTGCGTTGGCCGGAAAAGGAAACCGTCGATGGCTGGCAGCAGGGCGTGCCGCTGGCCGAAGCCAAACGCGTGGTCGACTATTGGCGCAATAGCTATGACTGGCGGCGTTGCGAGGCACATCTGAACAGCTACGATCAGTTCCATGCCGAAATTGACGGGCTAGACATCCATTTCCTGCATATCCGCTCACCGCACGATGATGCGCTTCCGATGATCATGACGCACGGTTGGCCCGGCTCGGTGATCGAATTCCTCAATGTGATCGAGCCATTGACCAACCCGAGCGCGCACGGCGGCACTGCATCACAGGCATTCCACCTCGTCATCCCATCGCTGCCCGGATATGGATTTTCCTCAAGGCCCGCGCAAACCGGGTGGACAGTGCAGCGCACAGCGCAGGCATGGGACACCCTCATGCGCGGGCTGGGCTATGATCGCTATGTCGCACAAGGCGGAGACTGGGGTTCGGCGGTCACCTCCGCGATGGCCCTGCAAAAACCCGGCGGCCTTGCCGCGATTCATCTCAACATGCTCGTCGCCGGCCCTGCGCCGGAGCAGCTGGAAAACCCCACAGACGAGGAAAAGGCCATCCTCGAGCAAATGAAGCTCTGGTCAGCGCAGGAGCGCGGCTATTCAGAGGAGCAGAGCACCAAGCCACAAACGCTTGGCTATTCGCTGGTGGATTCGCCTGTCGGACAGGCCATGTGGATCTACGAGAAATTCAAAGGCTGGACCGATTGCAATGGCAGCCCTGCCGATTGTTTCTCGCTCGACCATGTGCTCGATAATATCATGGTCTACTGGCTCACCGGGACAGGCGCGTCATCGGCCCGACTCTATTGGGAAAGCCTGCAAAAGTGGCCGCGCGGCAAAACCGATGTGCCTCTGGCTTACAGCGATTTTCCCAAAGAGATTGTGCGTGGCTCACGGCGCTGGGCGGCAAGCAGCTTTGAAAACATCATTCATTGGGGCGAGTTGGAAAATGGTGGGCACTTCGCAGCATTCGAACAGCCGGAACTGTTCGTCTCAGAGCTACGAAAAGCATTTACCAGCTTGCGTTGATTACAATCAGGACTGACGCGGGCCGTTACCGTTCACCAGATTTTCGAACATGTCACCAGCAACCCGAAGCATGGCCTGTGATTGCGGGCCGCCGCCATCTTCAACATGGTGACACAGTGCCCAGCTTAGTTCGCGAAGCGCAGAGGTGGCACGGGCCCATGCCATGTAGTTCCCGGGTTTGACGGCTTCTTTGAAAGCCAGCAACCGGTCTGCATAAAGCTGCATGACCTGCTCCGAAAAGTCTTCCATCACGCTTAAACTGTCCAGCTTCAGGCTGAAATGGATGACGAGCAGTGTTGGAACCGGCTCGCTGGCCGCAAAGTCCGCAAACTCCGCGATCCAGGAATCGATTTCCTCGCGTGTCGGTTCAGCGGACGGCAATCGCGCCATGACCTGAGCGATCTGGACCACGTAATCCTGTCCGATCGCGCCAAGGATTTCTTCCTTGTCATGAAAATGATTGTAAACGGTGGATCGGCGCAGTTCAGCCGTGTTGGCGATCTGTTCAACCGTGGTATTAATAAAGCCCTGACGCAGGAACAACTCGCGGGCAGCCACACAAATTCGCAAACGCGTCCGTTCGCGGCGAGGCACTGGCGACTGCCCCCCATTCTCGGCGGTTCTTTCAACGATTGCAGCTGATTCACTCATACCCATTGCATAACCGAGCTTTCCGCCACACGCCACCCGGCACAGAGCGCTGGACAGTGCGTCCACTTTATCTATAATTAGTACGGTCTGGATTGTTTTTGCGTGTTACTTCACTTCTTGTAGTGAATTGAGAATACACTTTTTTGCCGATTCCAGCGCTTACGAGGCACGGTCCTCAAATTGATCAATAAGATAAGCGCGGATCAGATTGCTCGGGAGAGACGAAGATGTTCGATACCATCATCAGAGGCGGCAAAGTTGTCGATGGAACCGGTGAGAACAGCTACTCAGCTGATATCGCCATCAAAGATGGTGTCATCGCACAGATCGGCGCTGTTTCCGGTTCCGCAAGCAATGAAATCGAGGCGGATGGAGCAATCGTCACGCCGGGTTTTATCGATTTGCACACCCATTATGATGGCCAGTTCATCTGGGACGATACGCTGGATCCCAGCTTTTCCCACGGCGTAACAACGGCAATCGCCGGTAACTGCGGTGTCGGATTTGCCCCTGTCGAAGAGGAATTTCGCCGTCCGCTGGTCGAGATGATGGAGGGTGTCGAGGAAATCCCCGGCATCGTACTCGATGAAGGGCTCGACTGGAAGTGGAAGAGCTTTGGCGATTACCTTGATCGTATTGATCAGAACAATTTCACCATGGATGTCGCGTCCCACATCACGCACGCACCGCTGCGCGTCTTTGTGATGGGTGAACGCGCGCTCAACCACGAGAAAGCCACGCCAGAAGATATAGAGGCCATGGCCCGCATTACGCGCGAAGCGATGGACGATGGCGCCGTCGGCTTCTCCTGCGGTCGCTTGCTTGAGCACCTTTCAAGCAAAGGCGATCACGTCCCCGGAACTTTTGCAAATGATGACGAACTGCTCGCCATCGCCAGCGCAATGGGCAGTTCAGGCCACGGCGTATTCCAGATGATCCCGAAGGGAGCGATCGGCAACATCATCGATCAGGACGACATGACGAACAATCGCGTTGCCGAGCATGAGCGGCTTGTCAGGCTGACGCGCGCCGCTGGCCGGCCCTCAACCTTCTCGGTTCTTGAATTTTCGGCCGAGCCAGAGAACCGCCGCTATATGGTCGAACAGACCGACAAGGCCCTGGCAAATGACCCCGGCCTGCGCATGCAGCCGCAATGCGCCGCGCGCAGTGTTGGCGCGATCATTATGCTGGAGTCTCACCACCCCTTCAAATTCAAGCCCGCATATATGGAAATCGCCGACCTGCCGGTTGCCAAGCGCGCCGAAGCCATGCGCGAAACGGGCCGCCGCGAGGCCATTCTCTCGCAGGAAGACGCCCCGCCACCCGGAACCGATCGGCTCATCGTCCGGTTGGTCGCGCGCCAGCAGGAATTCGCCGGGGAAAAATACCTAATCACCGATCACGTCGATTACGAACCCACGAACGACCAGAAGGTCGAGGCACTGGCCAAGGCCACCAACAAATCACCGATCGAGTTCCTTTACGATCACCTGACGGACGGCGATGGCACAAACGCCGCGATCAACCTTGTCCTGAACTACAACGAGGGCAATCTTGACGAGACATATGAAATGCTCGCCAACCCCAATCTCATCAGCGGGCTTGGCGATGGCGGCGCTCATGTGAAGCTGATCTGCGATGCCTCGTTGACGACCTTCCAGCTGTCCTTCTGGACGCGTGACCGCACCCGCGGGCCAAAGCTTCCGCTTGAATATATGGTCCGCAAGCTCACGGGCGATCCCGCAAATCTCTATGGCATGTCGGATCGCGGAACGATCGCGGTTGGCAAGCGCGCGGACCTCAACATCATTGATTACGACCGTCTATCGCTTGGCATTCCCGAAATGCGCTATGATCTGCCGAGCGGTGCTCAGCGTCTTCACCAGCCTTCGACCGGCTATCTCGCAACCCTGGTCAACGGCGTTACGACACGCCGGAACGATGCCGATACAGGTGCCCGTCCAGGCCGCCTGTTCCGCAGCCGCCCGGCCTGACGACGGTTTCAATCGAAGAACGCGCAAGGTCCGCCGGACAACATCCCGGCAGATCGCGATCAACCATCGGGGAACCGGCGGTGCAGAGCGCCGGGTCTATCGGCAGACCGCGGCGTCTATCGAATGCCTTTTCCAGATCAGGCCGCGCGTTCAAAAATAGCCGCGATACCCTGCCCGCCGCCGATACACATCGTCTCAAGCGCATAGCGGCCCTGCCTGCGTTCCAGCTCATAGAGCATCGAAGCCAGAATCCGCCCACCGGTCGCGCCTATTGGATGGCCAAGCGAAATGCCTGAACCGTTCACGTTGAGCATGTCCATTCGCGAATCGTCTTCGCTCCATCCCCAGCCCTTCAATACGCCCAGCACTTGCGGTGCAAACGCCTCATTGAGTTCGACCAGGTCAATATCGTCCCAGCCCATGCCCGTGCGCGCGAACAGGCGCTCCAACGCGGGAACCGGCCCGATACCCATCCGCGAAGGCTCACAACCGGCGGCGGCCCAGCTATGGAACCATGCCATTGGCTCAAGCCCCAGTTCCTCAAGCTTGTCCTCGGCAACGACAAGACAGGCCGCGGCGGCATCGCTTTGCTGGCTCGCATTGCCGGCGGTGGTTACGCCGCCCTCTTCCATGACGCGCAGCTTGGCCAGCGATTCAGGCGTTGTATCCGCGCGGACGCCTTCATCTTCTGCAAAAATCACCGGATCACCGCGCCGCTGGGGCACTTCAATGGGAACGAGTTCCTTTTCAAATTTGCCGTCGGCCCATGCCTTGGCCGCACGGCGTTGGCTGCGGGCTGCATAGGCGTCGCACTCCTCACGCGTGATGCCGTGATCGCGCGCGACATTATTCGCTGTCTCGATCATGCCGGTGATGACGCCAAAGCGCTCAATCGGCTGGGACATAAGGCGACCGCGCGCCAGCCGGTCCATCAGCTCGATCGAGCCCGCCTTCACGCCTGAACGCCCGTTGATCGTATAATGCTCAACCTGGCTCATACTCTCGCAGCCGCCAGCAAGCACGACATCCGCAGCCCCGGTCTGGATCATCATGGCCGCATCGACCACCGCCTGAACACCCGAGCCACAGCGGCGATCGAGCTGATAGCCCGGAACGCTCACCGGAAGGCCGGCGGCCAGCGCGGCCCAGCGACCGATGGCTGGCGCTTCGCCATTGCCGTAACCCTGCGAGAAGACAACATCGTCAATCCGCTCCGGATCCACTTTGGATCGCTCCATCAACGCCCGGATGATAATCGCGCCAAGCTCACCAGCGGGAATGCCCGAAAGCTTGCCAAGGAACTTGCCGACACCGGTGCGGACGGGAGAGACGATTGCAACTCTGCGCATTGTTGATCCTTGAAACGCTGGCTGGATTTTACATGGTCGGGCGGACCAAGCCAGTCATGGGCGGCCCCTGAAATCGGCTTTACTCGAACAGCTTCCTGAGCTCAGGCTGGGACACCTTCAGCGACGGCGTGCGCGGAAATTCATCGAATCGTTTGATCTGCACCGGCACCTGATAGGGCATCAGCTTCTCCTTGAGGAAAGCGCGCAGCACGTCTTCGTCGGGATTGTCCGCCCCGGACTTGAGCAGGTAACCAGCCACCGGAACTTCGCCCAGCCGCCTGTCGGGAAGACCCACTACTGCCGCCTCGCGAATCGCGGGATACGATTCAATCGCTGCGATCACATCGCCGGGCTGAATCTTGAAGCCGCCGCGGATGATCGCGCCATCATAACGGCCTCGGATATAAAGGAAATTATCGCCGTCTAGCTCAGCCAGATCGGTGGTGCGCGTCCAGTCCTGCGAACCGCTGTTCCCGCCGCGCAGTTCAAGCAAACCCTGCTCACCCAAGGCCAGTGCTTCACCGCTTTCGGGATCGACGATGCGTGCATCCACCCCTTTGTTGACGCGCCCGACACTGCCGCGCTTGGTTTTCCAGAAATCATTGAAGTCCTGCAGCGTCCAGCCCGCTACGCCGCCAGCAAATTCGGTCGCGCCGTAATTCTGGAGCACCGGGATGCCATAGCGTTCAAAAAACGCATCGGCGAGATCGGGGTCGAGCGGTGCGGTCCCGGTTCGATAAGCTCTCAGGCTGCTATAGACATCGGCCGGAAGGTCCGCATCAAGCAGCATCCGCAGCGCAGAGGGCGGCGCGCCCGCCACTTTGGGCCGGTGCCGAACCAGCGCATCAGCGAAACCCTTGACCGTGAAACGCTCGATCAGCGCAATCTTCCTCCCAGCCAGAATGTTGTTCATGAGCCCGGTTATGCCCGATATATGGGCAATCGGGGCGGTAACGATCTGCACACCGCTGCGCAGCTTGGGCCTGGCATCGGGATCGCGGCCCTTCTCAAACGAAGCCGCGCCTTGCATGGCCTTTTCAAACCGAATGCGCGGCAGCGGAATGCGCTTGGGCGTTCCTGTAGTGCCACTCGAAAGCATCTCAATCGCGATTCCGGGCGCTTCGGGCGAATTCCACTTGCTACGCTGCGCCTCCAGCCCTTCGATCTGATAGGGTTTTTGTGTGAGATCCGCGGACAGTGCGATGCCAAGCGCACCAATTTCCCTGGCCGCATCCTTCAGACCTGGCCGGTCCCATTCCTCTTCCAGCGCGACAACCACCGGCACCTTTGACTTGACCAGATCCACGGCCAGCTTGTCATCAGGTGCAGATGCATTGACGCTGGCAACACAGCGGTCGCTGCGGAACATGGTGAGCAAGGCAGGCACCATCGGCGCGTTATTGCGCAGCAGAATACCGATGCGCATGTCTGGCCCGATGCCGGAATCGTCCAGAAGCTCAATCAGAGCATCGCTGGCCCCGATCAATTCGGACCAACTGTACCAGCGGTCACCAAATTCCAGTTCCGGTGAATCCGGTTCAATCCCGGAAATCTGCTCAATCTGTTGAACGAGCCACGATGTTTCGGCTGCTTCGGCCATCAATCCCAATCGTTTCTAGGTTAAGTTTGCAGGACAAATCTATTCAATGCCCTTAATTGCCGGGTTAAGCGATGTCCATCGCGCGCGGCGACATTTTGGAGAGCCCCGCCAGATACTGGAGAGCCCGGCCAGTATGGCAATTTGCACCCGGTGGCAGGTCTCTCGAACTATATCCGTCCTTCGCCCACCGAATGATCATCGAACGTTCGTCCCTTGAAATCCTCTGCAAACCAATCGGCCACAAGGTCGGTACAGCGCCGGCTGGCAAGCTCGCTCAGTTCCTCGTCCCCATCGGCAATAGCGCGCGCCAGTCTCGCGCGCATCTTGCGATAGGCCTGCACGCGTTCCGGCCTGTCAATCCAGACGTCTTCGCTGCGCGACGCCTGTGCGGCAAAGTCCTGCAGGATCGCCATCAGCAAGTTAAGCACGGAATTTCCGGCCATTTCGCCGATCAGTTGCACCAGCTCCCGATCGCCCTTCAGGAACGCGCGATACCCATGCTTCATTTCAAGCGGGGCTGTCTCGTCACGGACTGCCAGTTCCTCGAGTCGTTGCAACATATCCGCATCACGATTGCGCGATGCGAGCGCCGCCAGTTCGGCGCGCAAAGGCCCGATCGCGTGGACAATCTCGGTGAAATCGGCGTTGTAGGACCGCAAGTATAGCGCGGCCATCCGCGATACGCTCATACTGCTGGGGCGTCCGGCGAAATAGCCTCCACCAACGCCTCTGCGAACCGTGACAAGATTCTCCTGCGCAACACGCGATGCAGCCTGACGCAAGGTTGCACGGCTGACATTGAGCCGCTCGATCATCTCGTCTTCAGACCCCAGAAATTCGCCATCCTGGCTGGCCAGTGAAAGATTTCTCAGAGCATCGGCCGCGCGATCGACGACAGAGATGCTCCGGGCGGAAGGGCCGACATCGTTCATTGATCGTCCTCTATCATGCTACGCTTCCCCATCACCGATAGCCGCCATTCCTGTTCGATGGCACTGCCAGAAATCAACGCGCCCTCTAACTGTATCGTTCAATTTGCATCGCAGGAGGACCTTGAAGTCACGAAACCAGCTATGGACAAGTTCTGAAAGCCCCGTCCATTGTGCAGGTGCACAATCCAAAAATACTAAAGCCTCTATGGTCAGAGCCTATCCCGCGCTCCTCTCCTCCCGGATCATCCCAATACACCGCCGCACCTTATTGAGTATCCTTTATATTGCAAACCTCATGTCACCCTGCGATGGCGGCGCAATCATAGGGAGCAAGAAATGAGCCTGGCTGGCAGGACAATATTCATCAGCGGAGCAAGCAGGGGCATTGGCCTTGCCATTGCCAAACATGCGGCGCGAGACGGTGCCAATATCATCGTTGCTGCCAAGACGGCCGAGCCCCATGCCCATCTGCCAGGCACGATTTACACGGCCGCGGAAGAGATTGAACAGGCCGGCGGCAAAGCGCTGCCGCTTGTCCTCGATATCCGCGATACCGATGCGGTCGAGGCCGCCATGGCCCAAGCTGCCGAGCATTTCGGCGGGCTGGATATCCTCATCAACAACGCGTCGGCGATCAGCAAGACCCCGGTCGAAGAAACCGAAGTCAAGCGGTACGACCTGATGCACGACATCAATGCCCGTGGGACGTTCTTTGTTTCCAAGGCTGCGATTCCACATTTGAAAAAGTCCGCCAACCCGCATGTGTTGACCATGTCACCGCCGCTAAACCTCGATCCAAAATGGTTCGGCCCGCACGTTGCCTACACCATGTCGAAATATGCGATGTCGATGACAGTGCTGGGAATGGCAGAGGAATTCCGCAAGGACGGGATCGCTTTCAACGCGCTGTGGCCCCGCTATGGCATCGCTACGGCGGCCATTGAGTTCGCCGCTGCCGATGCCGACCAGCTCAAACATTGCCGCACGCCGCAGATCATGGCCGATGCAGCCTATGAAATCCTGACACGTCCGTCCCGCGAATGTACCGGAAATTTCTTCATCGATGACACACTGCTGGCATCGGCGGGTGTGACCGACTTCGCGCATTACCGGATCGATCCCTCGCGGCCGCCGCGCGCCGGCATGTTCCTGCCAGACGATGACTTGCCGCCTCCGGGCGCGGATTGAGTGTCCGTTTAGAATCGAACTCTTAGACGACGCCGTCTGACACCATTTTTGCGATTTCCTCCGCGCTATAGCCAAGCTCGGCCAGCACTTGCTCATTGTGCTCACCGATCGCCGGTGGAGGGGTTCTGATCGTCGCGGGGTTCGCCTGCAAGTCCACAGGCGGGCGCGTCAGCGGTGCATCGCGGCCGAGATGCGGCACGTAAGTCGGCGCGACAAAGTCCATCCCGGCAACTTGTTCATGCTCCATCGCTTGCTTGGGCGACAGAACGGGTCCCGCCGGGATATTGGCCGCAGCCAGCTCATCCAGCGCCTGCTGCGATGTGCGGGTCTCGCACCATCGCGCTGTGCGCTCCGACAGCAATTCGCCATTTTCGCCGCGCAATGTGTCACTGGCAAAGCGTGGGTCATCCAGCCAGTGCGGCTCCTCCATCAATCCGGCCCAGCGTTTGAACAACGAATTGCCGACAACTTGCGTCACAATCCAGCCATCGGTGGTCGCAAAGGTGTCTGTCGGGCCATTCAGGAAGCTGCGATTGCCGATTGCCTTGCGGCCAATTGCAGTCATCGCCTCCTCGATTATACTCGTCGAACTATAGGCCAGTGCAGAGCCGAGCAGGCTGGAATCGACTTGCTGCCCCTTGCCCGTGCGTTGTCGTTCGAACAGGGCCATCATCACTCCAAACGCGGAATAGACCGCGGTCGCGTGATCGACCCAGGTAATGGGAGTGCGAATTGGGACATCGCCGTTGCCCGTCAGATACTGGGCCCCGGACATGGCCTGACCCACACTGTCGAAACCGGGACGATCGGACCAAGGCCCCTTCGGTCCGAAGGATGAGACGCTGGCAAGGATGATATCCGGCTTGATCGCGGTGAGCGTTTCATAGTCCAGACCCATTTTCCCGAGCGTCTGGGGCGGGACGTTGACCACCACCACATCTGCGGTTTCGATCAGGCGGCTTCGCAGCTGGGCCGCTCCGTCCGCGCGCGGGTTAAAAGTGATGGAGCGCTTGTTGCGGCCAAGCTGCAGGAACATTGCCCCATCACCTGATTCCGCAACAGGGCCAAGGAAGCGGTCTTCACCCCCGCCGCGCCTCTCGATACGAATAACATCGGCTCCGAAATCGCCAAGCAGCGTTGCACAGTATGGCCCCGCTACATATCGTCCAAAATCAAGCACCCGGATACCGTCAAGCGCACCCATTCATATCACCCGCACCGTAGCCCGTAGAACGACGCTGGCCCTTGCATATAGTGGCAATTATCGCAATAGAGCGGCGTCAAATCTCGCCTCAACCGCATCTTGAAGCGAGTCCAATTCGGAGAGCATCTTGGACCAGGAAACTTTCGCAATGCTGCGCGAGACCGTTCGTCGCTTCGTCGACGAGCGCCTCATCCCCAATGAAGACCGCGTTGAGGAAGATGACGCTGTTCCGCAGGAAATCATCGACGAGATGCGCGATCTGGGTCTGTTCGGCCTGACCGTGCCTGAGGAATATGACGGACTGGGCCTGACTTCCGAGGAGGAAATTCAGGTTATCTTCGAGCTTGGCCGCACCAGCTTTGCTTATCGCTCGGTCATCGGCACCACAGTCGGGATCGGCAGTCAGGGCATCGTCATGGACGGCACTGAAGAGCAGAAACAGGAATGGCTGCCCAAGCTCGCCGAAGGCATGTTCGCCAGTTTTGCGCTGACCGAGCCAGACGCAGGATCGGATGCAGGCTCAGTCAAAACCGCAGCGATCCTCGAAGGGGACGTCTACCGCGTGAATGGGACCAAGCGTTACATCACCAATGCGCCGCGCGCAGGGATGTTCACGCTCATGGCGCGCACCCAGCCAGATGTGAAGGGCGGAGCCGGCGTCACGGCGTTCATCGTTCCTGCCGACACGCCGGGTATCAGCTTTGGCAAGCTCGACAAGAAGATGGGCCAGAAGGGCACAGTGACTTGCGACGTCATCTTCGACGACGTGATGGTCCCAGCCGCAAACATCATCGGCGGCGTGCCTGAGCGCGGCTTCAAGACAGCCATGAAAGTGCTTGATCGCGGACGCATTCACTTGTCCGCATTGTCCAGCGGCATGTGTGAGCGGCTGGTGCAGGAAAGCGTCAATTACGCTGTAGAGCGCAAACAGTTCGGCCAGGCCATCGGCGCGTTCCAGCTTGTGCAGGGCATGATCGCCGACAGCCGCACGGATGCTTACGCCGCATGGCTGATGACGCAGGATGTCGCCCGGCGCTTCGATGCGGGCGAGAAGGTCTCTGCCGATGTCGCCTGCACCAAGTATTTTGCCAGCGAAGCACTTGGCCGGGTTGCCGACCGTGCAGTGCAGATCCATGGCGGCGCCGGGTATATGGCCGAATACAAGGTTGAACGCTTCTACCGCGACGTGCGCCTGATGCGCATCTACGAAGGCACCAGCCAGATTCAGCAAACCATCATTGCCAAGGCATTGCTGCGTGAAGCCGGCTTGAAAGTCTGATCGAGACAAAAAGAACGAGGCTTGTTGAATATGAGTGATGTCAAGACAATGGGCGTTGTCGGCGCCGGACCGATGGGACAAGGTATTGCGCAGATCGGCCTTCAGGCCGGGCTCAATGTCGTGCTCTATGACCTCAACCGTGAGGCGCTGGAAAAATCAGCCGCAACGATTTTCGGCTTCATCGAAAAGCTGGAAGGCAAGGGCAAGCTGGAAGCAGGCGCCACCGAAGGTGCAAAACAGCGCCTCAAGCTCGCCGATGCAGTGTCCGATTTTGCACCCTGCGAAGCGGTCATCGAAGCAATTATCGAACGGCTGGAGCCCAAGCAGAAGCTGTTTGCAGAGCTTGAAGGAATCGTCGCTTCTGACGCGATCCTTGCCAGCAACACTTCTTCGCTTTCCGTCGCCGAGATCGCGGCTGGCTGCCAGTCAAAAGACCGCATCTGCGGGCTCCACTTCTTCAACCCGGTGCCCTTGATGAAACTCGTTGAGGTTGTGGCTGCGCCCAACACCAGCAACGCCATCGCCGAGCGCGCCATCGCCCTGTCAAAAGTGATCGGCAAAGTCCCGGTTCGGGTGAAGGACGGCCCCGGATTCCTCGTCAATCTGCAAGGCCGCGCACTGTCGCAGGAAGGCCTCCAGATCGTTCAGGAAGGCGTGACTGAACCAGCCGTGGTGGACCGTGTGATGCGCGATGCCATGAATTTCCGCATGGGTCCGTTCGAATTGATGGACCTGACCGGGATCGACGTGAATTATCCCGCCTCGACGTATATCTACGAAGGCTATCAACACGACGCGCGCCTGAAAACAACCACACTGCACGCGCTGATGTTCAATTCTGGCAGTCATGGCCGCAAGACCGGCAGCGGCTTTTTCGATTATTCGGACGGCGTGAATTTTGCGCCATCGCCCGAAGCATCCGCCAATCCGCCCAGCTTCAGCCCAAAGATTGGCGAGGCCTCGGCTGATCTCGATGCTCTGGCAAAGGACGTGGGCTGGACCGAGGGCGATGACGTCACGCTGATCGCGCCCATTGGCGAAGATTGCGCCACTGCTTGCGCCCGCCTTGGCCTCGACCCGAAAAAGACTGTCGGCGTGGACTGCACCGCGCGCGGCAACATGCACCTTACCGTCATGTCCGCACTGGGCGGCGGCGCACTGGCCCCGCAAGTGGCAGACTGGCTGCGCTCCAAGGGCTTCAAAGTCGAAGTCATCAAGGATTCGCCCGGCTTCGTCCTGCAACGCGTTCTGGGTATGGTCTCCAACCTTGGCTGCGAACTGGCGCAAATCGGCGTCGGCAGCCCGGAAGACATCGATCTGGCCATGAAACTGGCCCAGAATTACCCGAAAGGCCCGATGGAAATCGCCGATTGGCTGGGGCTGGACAAAGTCCATACCATCATGCGCCAGCTGCACGCGATCACCGGATCGGACCGTTATCGCCCCGCTCTTTGGCTGCGGCGGCGTGCCATGCTTGGCCTGTCGGTTTACGAGGCTGACTGAATGTACAACCTGCTGAACGGCATGACCGTGGTCGAAGGGGCGGCGTTTATCGCTGGCCCGTCCTGCGGCCTATACCTTTCGCAAATGGGCGCGAACGTCATCCGCTTCGATGCCATCGGCGGCGGGCCGGACGCCAGGCGCTGGCCGATCGGCAAGCAAGGCCAGAGCCTCTATTGGGAAGGGCTGAACAAGGGAAAACGCTCCATCGCGCTTGATCTGCGCCGTCCCGAAGGCCGCGAGCTGGCACAGCGGCTTGCGACATCAGGCGACGGACTGTTCGTTACCAATTTCCCGGTGCGCAGCTTCCTCTCCTACGATGCGCTCTGTGCATTGCGAGAAGACCTGATTTGCCTGCGCGTCATGGGCTGGGCAGACGGCAGCCCAGCGGTTGATTACACGATCAATGCCAGTGTCGGCGTGCCGATGATGACCGGCCATCCCGATGATCCGCGCCCGGTAAACCACGTGCTTCCCGCATGGGACCTGCTGGCCGGTGGCTATGGCGCTTTCGCCTTGCTCGCGGCGGAGCGGGAGCGAAATGCCTCTGGCAAGGGACGCGAAGTCCAGTGTTCATTGTCAGACCTTGCCTCTGCAACGATGGGCAATCTGGGCAACCTGGCCGAAGTGCTCCAATCCGGGGCTGACCGCCCGCGCAGCGGCAATAATCTGTTCGGCGCTTTCGGGCGCGATTTCGTGAGCGCGGACGGTGCGCGGGTCATGCTCGTCGCGATTACGCCCAAGCAATGGAACGGCCTTGTCAGCGCACTTGGCATCGGGGATGAATTGGCCGCGTTGGAAAGCCAGATCGGGACTTCGCTCGCCAAAGACGAAGGCGCGCGATTTACCCACCGTGACAGAGTCGACCCGATTTTCGAAAAAGCCATCGCAAGCTTCGCCTTGGACAAGCTCGGCCCCATGTTTGACGGGGCGGGCTGCACTTGGTCGGTCTACCGCAGCCTGCATGAAGCGCTGGAAACAGAACCGCGCATGTTTGCCGAAAACCCGATCTTCAGCGACGTGACCCACGCAGGCGGCGCATCCTATCCCACGCCGGGTGCAGCCGCGCGCATCCCCGGGGACGAGCGCGCACCAGCCGCGCCCAGCCCCTCTATTGGCCAGCATACAGACGAAGTGCTTTCAGACCTACTGAACATGGACAGCGGCGAAATCGCTCGGCTCCATGACGATGGGCTTGTCGCCTGAACCACCGCACCGCTGTGGCCCCTACGAAAGTGAATTGAGAATGACCGACTGGACCGCCCTTTCCGCCCAAGCCGCACAAGCTGCCCGCGCCTTTGCCGAAAGCGCACGCCAGCGCGTTGCCGGTGCGATTGCGCCAGAAGGCAAGGTCAAGGCCGAGCTGGCCGACAAGGAACAGCGCCTTGTCCACGGCTTCGCCTGGATCGCGACGACAGCAGAAGCTTTGTCAGCCACGGCGCAGTGGGCTGTGCGAGCCGGCGAGAATGGCCGCTTTGGTGACGTGGAGGAACTGGTCCTGCGCATCGGCTTTGGCGAATACCTGGCCCAATTGCTGGGCGGCGTTCCAATGAGCCAGAGCGAACTTGTCCGGCCCATGGAGCTTGGACTCGAAGATGCCGCAACCACCCTTGGCGCAAACGATGCGGTCGCCACATTCCTGCGCGAGGGCAATATTGCCGAAACGCGGGCCAGTCTGGCGAAAATGCTGGCTGACGGCGCGCTTCCCGACGAATCGCTTGATGACGAAACGCTGGACATGATCCGGGACCAGTTCCGCAGCTTCGCGGCAAACCGCATCGCGCCCAAGGCCCATGAATGGCACCTCGCTGACGAACTGATCCCCAATTCGGTGGTCGATGAAATGGCCGATCTGGGCGTCTTTGGCGTATGCATCAAGGAAGAGTATGGCGGCCTGGGCATGGGGAAACTGGCCATGGTGCTCGTTTCCGAAGAGCTTTCACGTGGATGGATTTGCGCCGGTTCGCTCGGCACGCGTTCTGAGATTGCAGGTGAGCTGATCGGCGAGAATGGAACCGAAGAGCAGAAGCGCAACTGGCTTCCTGCCCTTGCCAATGGCTCGGTATTGCCAACCGCGGTCTTTACAGAGCCTGACGTTGGCTCAGACCTCGCCTCGGTCCGCACCCGGGCCATCAAGGGCGAAGACGGGGCATGGACGATCATGGGCGCCAAGAACTGGATCACCCATGCCGGCCGCACAGACCTGATGACAGTGCTGTGCCGCACCGATCCCGACACGCCGGGCCATCGCGGGCTATCAATGTTGCTGGCCTCCAAGACGCGCGGCACCGAGGAGGTCCCCTTCCCCGACCAGGGCATCGACGGCAGCGAGATCGAAGTGCTCGGCTATCGCGGCATGAAGGAATACGCGCTGTCTTTTGATGGCTTTGCAGTGGCCGAGGATGGGTTGCTGGGCGGCGTACAAGGCAAAGGCTTCGTGCAGCTTATGCAGACTTTTGAAGGGGCACGGATCCAGACCGCCGCGCGCGCGATCGGCGTGGGCTGGAACGCCTACGATCTTGCGCTGCGCTATGCGCTAGATCGCAAACAGTTCGGCAAGCCGCTGATCAACTTCCCGCGCGTTGCCGACAAACTGGCACTGATGGTGACCGAACTGGTCATGGCCCGCGAGCTGACGTACTCAGCAGCGCGGCACAAGGACAGCGGCAAGCGCTGCGACATCGAGGCAGGCATGGCCAAACTGATCGGCGCGCGCGTTGCATGGTCAAATGCCGACAACAACGTGCAGATTCACGGCGGCAATGGCTATGCGCTGGAATATCAGGCCAGCCGCGTGCTTTGCGATGCGCGCATCCTGAACATTTTCGAAGGGGCAGCCGAAATTCAGGCCCATGTGATTGGACGCGGACTGGTCTCGGCTCGCAACTGAATTCGAGCAGACTGGCCTCAGCCAGCCGTCAGCGCGTCTCGCCGGGTTTTGGCATTGGTGCCGAGCATGTCCATGACCATGGCGCGCTTCAGGAACAAGTGGGCATCGCACTCATCTGTAAAACCCATGCCGCCGTGCGTCTGGATATTGGCCTTGCTGTTCTGGAGCCCCGCATCGCGTGCCAGCAACCGGGCCGCAGCCGCTTCACCGGCATCATCCTCTCCATGGCCAAACACCGTGGCGGCATAGAGCATTTGCGCATCCGCGGCGGCGGCGCGCGTCGCCATATCCGCGCAGATGTGCTTGATCGCCTGAAACGCGCCAATCGCCTGACCGAACTGTTCGCGAATCTTGGCATATTCGACCGCCATGTCGGTCGCGGCCTGTGAAACGCCGACCAGATAGGCTGCGATAAGAATCTCAATCCGCAAGGCAGAATCCCGCTTGCCCCCACCGCCTTCAAGCTTTTCAAACAACAACGTGTGGTCGAGACCACCGTTGGTTTCTGACAGCGTGAGGCTGCTGCGCGATTCAAGCGAAGCACCATCGGGCCCCATGACGACGATCCATTGAGCTCCTGCGCCATCGACAACATAGCCATCGGCAATCGCAAAAGCCGCCCGCTGTTCTCCGGAAACAAGCGCATCGCGCGTGGCTTCGTCCAGCGCAAGATGCGGCGCGCAAAGCTGTGCAAGAACGCAAGGTGAGATCAGGTGCCGGCCAAAGGCGCGCGCAACCAGCGCTTCCTCGCCAAGGCCCAGGCCAAGCCCGCCCTGCTCTTCAGTCAGCCCCAGGCCGAACAGGCCAAGCTCACACAACTGGCTCCAGACCGCCGCTTCAGCAGCGCCAGCGTGGGCGCTGTCATTGCGCAAGCGTTCAACCGGCAGGACATCTGCGAGGAAAGAAACGATCCCATCTTCGATCGCACTTTGATCTTCATCGGGTATCAGATCGACAATCATTGCGCTTTGGGTCCTTTCGGCAATCCGAGTACACGTTCACCAATGGTGTTGCGCCTGATTTCAGACGTTCCGCCACCGATGGCCCATTTGAAACATTCCAGAAAATGGCCGGGATAATCATATCCGGCACGCTCAAGCGAATCGGGGCCTAGCAGGTCAAAAGCGGCCGCGTTCACCCTGCGGGTAAGCTCTCCAAAATAGAGCGCCACGATATTGCCTTCCGCGCCGGGCACTGTTTCGTGCATTCCGCGTGAGATCGATGCTGCGGTCAAAGAGCGCAGGGCCATGACCTCCGATTTCAGCTGGGCAATCATCTCGAACTGGGCCTCGTCAGCACCGCCGGGTCGAGACCGCAAGATCTCGATCAGCCGGTCTACGCGAGTGGCAAGCTCTATCTGATGGGCCACTGTGCCGGTTCCGCGTTCAAATCCCAGCGTCGTCATCGCGGTTTTCCAGCCGCCGTTGATCTCACCCACCACGTTCTTGAGCGGAATACGAACATCATCGTAAAAACACTGCGCGAAATGTTCCAGACCGGCCATTGTCCTGATCGGCCGCACATCAAGGCCCGGCGCCTGCATGTCGCAGATCACCCAGGTCAGCCCCCTGTGGCGCGGCTCATCAGGATTTGTGCGCACCAGTAATTCCTGCCAGCGGGCCAGATTGCCATAAGTGGTCCAGGTCTTTGAGCCATTCACCACCAGATGATCGCCATCGATGACGGCTTTGGTCTTCAGGCTGGCAAGGTCCGATCCCGATCCGGGTTCGG
>JAHRVR010000168.1 GCA_019090585.1 Sphingomonadaceae bacterium | reverse complement strand
GGCTTGTCGACAATGGCGCCAAGGCAGACAACATCACTGCCGCGGGCAAGGGAGAGGGCGAGCCGATCGCCGGCAACGAGACATCCGCCGGAAAGGCCTCCAACCGCCGGGTAGAGGTCGAGCCAACCTGCTGAAAAAGTGAGCGGTGGGATCACGAAGAGGATATCCTCGCGATCTACCCCCATTCCCGAACCGGACATGGCAGCACCCGTAGTTTGCGCTGTACGTCGCGCGCGTCCTCTTTGGTCATTCGAAACACCTTCCTTCCATCACTGGAAACTTACAAAAAGTGTCTCGCGAGTCCCTACATATTTACACACTGCTCGCCTGACAAACAGGGCCGGTTCCATGATGGAACATTCGGCGCCTGGTATACCGCCGACAGTTTTGAAACCGCACTTGCCGAAACGGTGCATCATCAGGCCCGGCGGCTGTCCGATAGCCAGGACGAACCGGGGTGGGTTTCAGACATGCGCGAGCTGGCCAGCCAGATAGACGCTGAGCTGCACGATATTGGCGGCGATGGATTCGAGGCATTGCTTGATCCGGGCAGTTATGGCGCATCGCAGGCCTTTGCGAGGCAGCTGCGCCCAGAACACAGCAACGGCGTCATCTATCCATCGGTGCGTAATCCAGGTGGGCGGTGCATTGCCGCCTTCTGGCCTGATGTTCCTGCAATTCCCGTTCAAGCTCGCCATTTCCGGTATCACTGGGATGGAGAGCGGATCACATGATCCATGAGCTGACAATGGACGGTAGCGGCCAAGTCTACAGGCTGGAAGAATAGCAGAAAAAGCGACTTCAAGGGCACGGTAGCACGCATAAAAGCCCAGTCGCACCCTGGGCAGCCGGTGGCGGAACTGCACCGAATTCCCGGTTGACCGCGATAAGATTGAAGCGTTCCTTACCCGCAAATAGCAGTGCGAGCTGGACTATCGGCTGGTCAAGGATCTGTGGGCCTTTACAGCGAACCCTATCTCAGTGCGCTTTGCCTATGAATATCATGACAAAAACGACCAGTGGTTCCGCGCCTATGGCAATGAAAACTGGGAATTTGGTGCAGACGGACTGATGCAGGAACGCCATGCCAGCATCAACGAAATGCCGATTGATGAAAACGAACGCCTGTTGATGATATTTTGGCCCTGCCGAAGTAGGCATCAGCCGGCGTCACGTTGCTCAGGCTTTCGTGATACCGCTGGTGATTATAGTGTTCGACGAACGCTTCGACCTGCGCTTCCAGATCGCCGGGCAGGAAGTAGTTCTCCAGCAGGATGTGGTTCTTGAGCGTCTGGTGCCAGCGCTCGATCTTGCCCTGCGTCTGCGGATGGAACGGAGCGCCGCGAACATGGCGCATATCTTTTTCCGCCAGATAGTCAGCCAGCTCGCCTGCCATGTAACTTGGCCCATTGTCGCTACCCACAGAAGTCCTACCCCGCACCACTTGGCCACCATACGGCGCATGTCCACTTTGCGACTTCGTTCCGGTCGTTGCCTGCGTTAAACTGGTCTCCTGGTAGCGGACGGTTCGCTTTTCGCGTCAAGCTGAAGGGGTGATGGCGGACATTGGGTGGAGAGCTGATTGTCTGTTTCCGGGAAGAGTATCCAGAGGACCGGACGTTCCCGGTTTGGAGTAAACTTACCTAGAACGGAACGCCTGCTCAGGGCCATAGATTTGCGAAAGATGAGGCCTTCATTGCGTGAGTCAGATACGTCAAAGGCCTAGCGAGTGACGTTATAGATCACCGGCATTCTGCCTTTCCATTTGGTCCAGATGTGATCTTCAGTGATGAGATCGGCCATGAAACTGGCAACGTTGATGCGGCTGACTTCGCCGGCATCGAAGATGGCGCTCCGAATTGGTGAAGGATGTACATCGATTTCGGTTGCCGTGTCCTCATCGGTCAAGCCGTCGGGGCGAACTGCCACCCACTCAATTGTCTCATTGTTCTGGCCAATCTCAGTACGCAAAAAATCAGCGGCAGCTTCGTTGTCAGCGTGCGGAGGCACAAGGGCACGGACAAGCCCGATGACACATTTTTGTGCGAGCGATATCGGCTCATCAAGATCGGGATTGCTGTTTCCGGACGTGTTCATAAGCACAAACTTTACAGGTTTGGCGGGCCGATTTGTCTTGATGGCCTTGCACAATCGCCGTGTAGCGTCAGTTACAAGCCTCCGCGGCGGAGCAAATACTCCCTTGAATGTCATATTGTGCCCGAGGCATGATGCTACCGCTTTACATCCGGTCACATGCTTGGTCATCTCGGTTTCACTGAGCGACAAAGGACTGACCACAGTCACCGACAGGTTCTTGTGTTGAAGCACTGCATCCGGCAGGCTCTCGATTGATCGAACAACAATCCTAACATGCTCTCCACGTTCGAGCAGGTTTTGGACGAGCAATCGGCCCGTAGCACCGCTTGCCCCAACAACTAGTATGGTCATTCTTGTTCCGTCTTAATTGGTATTCAATGCTAGTAAAACTTCGAAGAGTGTCCTTGTAGACCGGAAGGCTCTTAGCGCGATGTCAATTGTGCACTACCTACCAAATTCCCGCTAGACGCGATTCTCAAACGCTCGGGAAGAGCAGCTGTCATTTGAGTAACTAGCTATCAGCGACCATATTGGCGGCTTATTCGCAACTGCCTTGTCCAAAGATGGGTGGAAGCCGCAATGAGCGCAATTGGGTCGCTTGCGGCTACCCGCATATTTCCTGAACCAATGGCCGGTTTCGGGAAGGCTCTTGGCCATCGCGAACGGCTGCAATTGGGTTGTAGGCTGCCATTCCAGCGATCAAGCATCGACCGCCTGCTTTACACATTCGGCCATCTAATTCCTGACTGACCGCTCACGGTCGAATTGCGGCCATAAGATGAATGGTTGCTCCGCTCGACCTTGAACCGCGCGAATCCGGGCATCTTATATGAACAGGCAGTTACCCCATGTTACACATGGGGAAAAACGCTGTCGCGCGCCCTCCATGCCGATGACCGCACCCATCTTATTCGCGATGCCGCTGTTTTTCAAAGTGTCAATTGCTTCGTCGACATCGTCCACTTCGAAGTAGATGAGGCCGCTTGCTGGCACAGTGTCCTGTGCCGGGGACTGGGACAACGAAAACGTGCTGAGATCACCGGGAACCTCGAAAAGGGCATACTCATTTCTCGCCGAAACGATGAGCTTGAGGCCGAGCGCCTCGTAGAATGCAACGGATTTGGTGACGTCCGCGACAGGCACGGTGTACTGGTTCATCTTCACTGCTTGAGCTCCAGTTCGCTGAGTTCTTCGAGCGTGTAGCGCTGCGGGATATGTTGCGGACAGTTCCAGTCGAACCCTGCCAGCGTGATGACAATTGCGCGTTCAGGCACCGCAGGATAATCGGGATCGTGAAGCCCCGCGACAAGCTCTGGATGATCCTCGATTTCGACCAATTCGACTGTGCCGAGAATCTTCAGCCGACGCTTGTTGGGATAGTCCATCAGGAAGAGCGAGATGCGTTTGTTCGACTGCAAATTGCCAACGCTGAGATACTGCCGGTTTCCGCGAAAATCGGCATACGCTAGTCGCTTCGCATCGAGAAGTTTGAGGAAACCGCAGGGCCCGCCGCGAAACTGGACATAGGGCCAGCCAGTCTCGGACACTGTTGCCTGGTAGAAACCGTCCCGCTGGGCGATGAACTCGGCCTCCCGTGCAGTGAAGGCATCGCCTTCTGAAACCTCTGGAGCGAGAAACTTGGCGTAGCTCGCCGCGCTGCCTTGTTTTTCCTGAATGGCACGGACATTTGGGGTGAAGGTCAATTGAGCATAGGCACGGGGCATGGGTTTTCTCCGACTTTTGGGGGTTATGCGAGCCTGCGAGCCTGCTCGGCGATGGGCTCGTCGTTGATGCTAGCAAAGCGCTTCTGCATCAGCCCGTCCTCGTCAAACTCCCACATCTCGTTGCCGTGGCTGCGGAACCACTGCCCGCCATCATCATGCCACTCATATTCGAAGCGCACGGCGATACGATTGTCGGTGAAGGCCCAGAGCGTTTTCTTGAGCAGATAGCCGTGTTCGCGGCTCCACTTGTCTTTAAGGAAGGTCTGGATCTCGTCGCGACCTTTCAGGAATGTGGTCCGGTTCCGCCATTCGCTGTCGAGCGTATAAGCGAGCGCGACGCGTTCGGGATCGCGTGTGTTCCAAGCCTCTTCGGCAGCCCGAACTTTTGCGGCTGCAGATTCAGCGGTGAAGGGCGGGACGATCGTGATCATTCTTTATACTCGGGTTGGGGGAAGAGAATGCAGGGCGCGGCTTGGTTAGGGGGCATGCCGCGCCCCGCCAGCGTGGGCTGAGCTTGAGAGCGTCAGCCTTGGGGGGTCTCACGGTCAAGGAAATCGAGGATCTCCTGCGCCATCATCGGCCCGTACTCCTCGAGAGCGAAGTGGCCCGTATCGAGTAAATGAAACTCGAGATTCTTGAGGTCGCGCTTGTACGGGTGCGCGCCTTCTGCCGGGAAGATCTGGTCATTCTTGCCCCATAAGACGATCGCCGGGGGCTGGTGCTTGCGGAAGAGCGCCTGCCACTTGGAATATTCAGTGACATTGGTGGCGTAGCTCGCGAAGAGATCGAGCTGGATGTCCTTGTTGCCCTCGCGATCGAGCAAGAACTGGTCAGTATGCCAGTTATCGGGGCTGATCGTGCTGACATCGCCGACGCCATGGGTGTACTGCCACTTTGTCGCGTCGATCGTCAGCAGGCCGCGCAAAGCTTCGCGATGCTCTTCCGAACCGCTCGCCCAATAGGCCTTGATCGGGTCCCAGAATTCACGCAGCCCCTCTTCATAGGCATTGCCGTTCTGGATGATAAAGCCGTTCACCTTCTCAGGATGTTTGGCGAACAGGCGGAAGCCGACCGGAGCGCCATAATCCATAAGGTAGAGACTGAAGCTATCGACTTCTTTGGCCTCGACGAATTGCTCGACGATTCCGGCGAGATTGGCGAAACTGTAGTCGAACTCCTCGCGCGATGGCATCTCGCTCGCACCATATCCGGGATAGTCGGGTGCCAGCACGTGATAGTGTACAGCGAGCGCGGGGATCAGCTCGTCGAACATCTGCGAGCTGGTGGGAAAGCCGTGCAGCAACAGCACTGTTGGGCGCGCGGGATCGCCTGCTTCGCGATAGGCGATTTCGAGCCCCTCGATTTCGATCGAGCGGTGCGCAACAGCGGTGTTGATCAACTGCATCGCGGCCTGGGTTGAGGCGGGCTTGCCGGCCTCGCGCGCTTGTGCGTCGGTCACGGCGGCTAGACTGGTTATTGCAAGTGCTACAGACACCGCGCCTGCGGCAATCTTCGCGCCAAGAAGCGTGGCTGGCGCGGCCTCAAATTCGGGATGTTCGGGTGGAAAGAGCATGGGTTTCTCCTCAAGTTATTTGGGTTCTGAGAGGCCGTCCTTGCGAGGCGGCCACAGGCGAAATCAACGGTCTTTAACCGCCGCGTGCTTGATCGTAGGCCATTGCTCTTCGGCCTTGCGAAGCGTGTTTTCTTTGTCGGCGAGAGCGAGTTTGATTGGGGTAGATGGCATTATTCATTCTCCTTGGATTGGGCCGGGCGGACCGGTTGGGACAAGAGAGACGGTGACCGGAAAAGCCGGGAGGGGGCAGTGGATGGCATTCGCGGCCACCATCCAGTTGGCCGGAGCAGGATGGGAGAGGGGGAAGCTCCAGCCGGGGACGTTTCTACAGTTTGGAGTAGGCGGTCCTGATTGCGCTCACGGTGTTCTGCGTGTTGTCGACAGAGCTTGCGATCATTCGGAAGTTGACCAGTGAGGCGGCGTAGCCATCGTAGTGCTCGGTGATCGCGCCTGCTGTAGCATCGGTGACGACCATTACTTCGAAGCCGGCCTCAATCAGCGCGCGCATGTGGGATTCCGTGCAAAGGTTTGACGACATACCGCCGAGCACCACCTTGGAAATCCCGGCCTTGCGAAGCTGCAGGACTAGATCATTGCTGTCGGGACCATAGACCTTGTGCGGGCTGGTTACTACTGTCCGGCCATTGTTGATGTGCGACTTGTACTGCTCGAGCCAATCGGCGCCAGACCCTTCAAACCCTTCCAGCGTAAGCGCATGAGGACGGTCGAACATGCCAATCGCATGCATCAGCGTCTCCAGCGTACCTTCGAACTGCCACCGATGATCGTGCTCGAAATAGTAGTGCGGTGAGACGAAGACCGGCATCCCGGTTTCGTCGGCTACGTCGAATAGGGAGCCGATGTTTTCGACGGTTCCGTTCTCTGTGATGCTTTGCCCGACGACACCCCATGTCACGCCTTCTGGTGAGAGAAAGTCGTTCTGCGGGTCGGTAATAACGATGGCGGTCTTGCCGGGTTCGACTTCAAAGCCAGGCATGGGCAAGCCGTCATTGATTGGCGGTTGAGTCGCTGTTGCAGCGCGTGCCTCGGAGCTTTGAGCCGATGCGATCGATGGAGGCGCGAATGCAAGACCTGCAAGGCTGGCCGCAACTGCAAGCGCAGTCGATCTCGATATGAACGAAATGCAGGGTTTGATTGACGACAAGTTTTCCTCCTGAAGAAATTGATGACATGAACTGATCGGTCCACGTTAGATCGCAGGGGGTAACTGATCTGTCAATGTATAACTTGTAGAATCCTCTTATGCGGCTGGGCTGAATTCCAAAGAATGAACTTTAAATCCTTTATTTTAATAGGTTACAGAGATTCGGTTGAAGTATGTTCGCGTTTACCCTAATTACCGATCAGTCAACAAAGATTGGGAAAAGGTCGCAGCATGAGTGCTTCAAAGCGTGAAGAGTTAGTGCAGAAAGCACTCGATTCGTTCTATCGTGGAGGGTTTCACGCGATCGGGATGGATCGGCTCGCGAAAGAAACCGGCGTCTCGAAGACTGCGATCTACAAGCACTTCCGGTCAAAGGACGATCTCATCCTCGCAACGCTTCGCCTGCGAGACGAGCAGTTCCGCAATCGGCTGATGCGACGGATCGAGGCGCTCGCGGACGATCCGCGTGATCGTTTGCTGGCGATCTTCAATGCGCTCGGCGAATGGTTTGCAGAGCCTGGTTTCAGAAGCTGCATGTTCATCAAGGCATCTTCGGAATTTCAGACGCGCGGCGAACCGATCCACACGATGTCAGCTGAACACAAGCATCTGTTGGCGCGCTACTTCGAGGAGCTTGCCCTGGCAGCCGGCGCAACAGATCCCGGAAACCTTGCCCGCCAGCTCCTCGTGATCAAGGAAGGAGCGATCGTTCTAGCGCACCTCCATGAACCGAGTCAGGTGGCAAGCGATGCTAAGGCATTGGCGCAGGTTGCTATTGAGGCCGCCATCCAAAACTAGTGCGCTTTGTTTTTGGACAAGCCGAGACCAGTTGGTCTCGTAGGCAGCTATTATTCCTATGCCACCAAATCCAGACAGTCCGCTTTCGGCCCAATTCCGGCCATGCGAAAAAATAAAGGCAAAGCCCCGAACCCAAGCCTCCGTGCAGGAAGCCGAGGTCCGGGGATAGGTTTAGCAGGGTGCCCGCTGCACGTCGTAGTAGTCGCGGACGGACTTGCCACGATAAATGACTTCGCCGCACGCGCAGCATTGGACGCTCGTTAGTTCCCGCACTGGTTGGCGCGCCCAGCGGCACATATGGGGAGCTCAAATGAGCAAGTCTAACTAGCTTTAGCGGGTCAGCCCAAACGCCCCACCCATGACCCAGCCGCCCCTCCCTGTGAAAGCACGAAAGGCAAAGAGTTTTCGGGATGAATGCTAACTGGGCGTTGGCGTGGGAACGCCTATGTGTTCGGCCGGAAGAGCTTAAACTAATCCGGAAATTCAGTTGCTGGTAAGCAAACTCGAACAGCATGGGACATGACAGTAAGGAGTTTTGGAAAATCCAATTATTTCAAGGCAGATGCTTGAGCTTTCGGCCCTCAGTTATACCTGACCCACACTCTTCCCATTCGCGCTGGAAGCCCGATTCTCAAAACAACAAACTGAAAGTGTTTTGGCAGGATCGGCCTAGCTGGGCTGTCCCATCCCATCCCCACGGTTTGTCGGTTCTTGTCGTCGTTTCCAGCCGACTTGAGCCTTAAGGCAGTTGCGGGTTGGGATCTCGCCATCGCGCTTGACGAGACGGAATGGCAGCATTGGGCCGTCTTCCGTCTGTCCGGTTTCAGCCACGGAAATTAAGAAAGCTGACATTCGCCGAACAAATGCATCCAACAGGAGCCGCAAACTTCGCCGCCATTCCGGGCTTCAGATTAGCTCGACGGCAGCTGTCCATCATTCATGTTGCTGGCGCTTTGGCTACGTTCCGAGTGGCCCAAGAAACAGGCTGCTGCGGCATCCCAAAATGACTTATACTGTCACCAATTCGGCGAGCTTCGCAGCCACCTCGGCCATTGTGTCCTCTGCCGTGTTTAGCCCGTTTCGCGATGCCAGCAGGGGGCTTACTTCGCGAAGAGCGTCATAGGTAGTTTGATGCACGATTGGCACCAAACGCTCTCCAGCTAAGAGCGCCGAAAGCTCCTTGTCTGCGACACCGCCATTGGGGAGGGTTTTCAACATTGCTGGAGTCACTAATACAATACCTACTCGCGAGTTCGCCAGGCCCTTGTCGATAGAGCGCAAGAACGGCTCACCCAGGCTAATATCTTTCTCGCTGAACCAGACCCGGACACCGCGTGTCTCAAGATGATCATGCAGTTCCTTTGCAGCCATCAGTCGATCATCCCAAGAATGGCAGAGAAAGACATCGCGGAGCTCCGGCTGCTTGGCCGCTAAGTTCTCGACGTTGGTCCGAACAGGGGTAAGTTCCCTTACTTCGGTAGGGGTGTAGAACACAGCCGAACCGGGTTTTGACCACGCCGCCCTAACACGGCTAGTCCCGCCGCCACTGCTCCGACCGCCTCCGCCGCCTACTGAGGAAGAATAATAGTTGGGGGACGAATAGGACGGGGAAGAGTACCCGCTACTGTAGCCATAGCCGTATCGCGAGCGACCACGACATGCAGGGCAGTTTGCAGCTGCTCTGGCTGACCGATGGCCTTCCCTTGGTGCCGTGCATCGTGCCATGTAAACGTTAGCCTCCCTGACCTTGAACCAAACGAAACCTGTCTTCGGTTAGTCAACGCATTCCGGCAAAGACAACAAGTTGTCATTCCATTTTCCGTCCGCGTAGGTGCGGAGATATTTGCCGTTTGAGCCATTAACCACGCCAATGTTGCCACGATTGCCCGCAACGTAGGTGTAAAAAGTGTTGGTCTTGGCTTCGATGGAGTCGATCACTTGCTGGCGGGGCCAACGCCAGCCGGAGCCACCCAGATGGGTGATGCCAGCATGGGCATTGTCGCGGGGTTGCTTGTTGATGCAGGTTACTTGAACGTCGGCCATAGGAGAGAGTGTCTTTCTGCTCGTTAGGAGTTGGGGCCGTCACGGCCATCGGGTTCTTTGGCAACGCCCTTAAATGGCGACCTGTCATTCTTGACGCTCATGAACTCACCAGTGCGCTCGTTACGCTTCTGATAGTTGCCATCACTGCGCTGGAACTGGGTGCGGGCAGTGACTGCACCGCGACGAAAATTGCTTCCAGTATTCTTAGCCATAAATGCTCCGGTGACCTTAGTTGTAGGTGTAGCGCTTCCACGGGATGGCGCTCATCGGCACCCTTGCAAGGAAGTTGGCGATGTCGCGGCGACCGAAATATGTCGGCACGCCGCTCGAGTCTTGAGACATCAACACAATCGGCATCCTAGGAAAGCACCGACTGAAGCTGTGGGTCGCTTCCGCTGCTTCGTGCCGGTTGTCCGTGACAAGACGCTTGACCACCACGACCGCGAAGGTCTGGCCTTGTTCTTTAATAATAGCACCTTCGAGCTGCATAGCAGGTCCTTTCTGCTATGGACTCAGGCAGGATGCCTTTGTACCGAATCGGGATATATCGAGATTTCATAATGTCGTCAATCCAAACATATAGACGACATTACCACAAACATATGTTTGTGTGATTGATATTTCCTGTGTATAAGTGCAGTGCGCAGCTATGGATGAACTTTTAATATACCGGGAACTTGGCCGCGCCGTTGCCACGCGCCGCAAAATGGTCGGGCTGACACAAGCAGAGGTTGCCAAAGTAGTTGGCATTTCGAGAGCCTCTATCGCTAACATTGAAGCTGGTCGCCAGAAGGTGCTGCTTCACCAAGTCTACGGCCTGGTGAAGGCCCTTGATCTCAAAGCCATCACCGAGCTTGTGCCTGCGGCTGCCCCTCGTGCTGCAGCTGAAGCGACTGCCGATCGACTGACAACATGGGGGGCTCCCGTGTCTGACGCGCAAATGTCGGGGGTTGAGCAACTCTTAAAGAGCGCACTCGATCAACGGCAAAGTGGTTCAACTCGATGAGTGGCATCCAAGATGCTGCGCGGGAGCGGGCGCGTGAAGTGCTGACCGACTACGGAAGCTTGAAGTCCCCTGTGGCTGTTGAGAAGATCATCAAGCGGCGCGATATCCGTGTCCAGTTTTCGCCTCTCGATCAGGAGCTCTCCGGCATGGCGCTTGTCAAAGACGGTGTGGCTGTAATCGGGGTCAATGCCCTGCATCACCCCAATCGGCAACGCTTTACAATGGCTCATGAACTCGGCCACCACGTTATGCACCGAGAGTACATCGAAGGCGCGGTGCATGTTGATAAGGGTTTTACCATTCTCAGGCGCGATACTCTTGCAGCTCAAGGCACGGACAGGATGGAAATTGAAGCAAATGCCTTTGCTTCGGAACTCCTGATTCCAAGAGATCTACTTGAACCCATCATTGGTACTGGCGATTTTGACTTGGACGATGTGGATCGCTTGCAGTCCATCGCCAAAAAGTTCAAAGTCAGTCTGTCAGCGCTTCAATACAGATTGCTAGCCTTCACATGAGGGTAAGGAGAGGCAGGTGGGCTTTGTTTTCTACGATACCGAAACCACCGGCATTAATAGGTTTTTTGATCAGATTCTCCAGTTTGCAGCGATCAAAACCGATGAAAATCTGAACGAGCTTGATCGCTTTGAAATACGTTGCCGCCTGCTTCCACACATGATTATGTCGCCCGGTGCCATGCTGGTAACGGGAGTGACCATTGAGCAAGCTACCAACCCCAACCTCCCAACGCACTACAACATGGTGCGGGCCATCCGCGACAAACTGCTTGAATGGTCGCCTGCCATATTTGTCGGTTACAACAGCATGGCATTTGACGAGGAACTACTGCGCCAAGCACAGTATCAGACGCTGCACAATCCTTACCTGACGCAACTCCAAGGCAATGGTCGCGCAGACGCCATGATGCTGACCAAGGCAATTGCGCAATTTGTGCCCGACTGTTTGACGATTCCGGTCAAGGGCAACGGAAGACCAGTGTTCAAGCTCGATCAGGTAGCCCCTGCTAACGGCTTCGATCACAGCAATGCCCATGATGCGATGGCTGATGTTGAGGCTGTGATTCACCTGTGCAGGTTGGCCGCAAACGGTGCTAGCTTCGAGTGGTCAAATTTTATCCGCTTCTCGCAAAAGGCAGCCACTGAAGCCTATTTACATGAAGATGAGCCGCTCCTGTTGACCGAGTTTTTGGCTTCGGCGGACAAAAACACTTTCCGGTCATTCGGATTGGAGCGGACAACCAGCAAGCTACCAAGCACCTGTGCTATGACCTCTCCCATGATCCTGATGACTTCCGGCATATGTCAGACTCTGCCCTAGGGGCATGTTTTGCCAACCGACCCAAGCCCCTTCGTAAAGTCAAAAGCAATGCTGCGCCAACCTTGCGGGCGCTTGATGATACGCCCTTGTGGTGTCTCGGCGAACTTTCGGAATCCGATATTCTCGATCGGGCGGCAAATGTCCTCGGTGATCGCGAGTTCATTGACTGGCTGCTTGCCGTCTATGAAGAAACCAAAACTGTTTATGCCCCATCCGAGCATGTCGAGCAGCAGATTTACGGCAATTTCGCGACGCCACCTGACAATCAACTAATGGAGCGATTCCACGTTGCGCCGTGGCAGGAGCGTCATCTCCTCATTCCACAATTTGCAGATCAGAAATATGGATTACTCGCTGCGCGCGTGATCCATGCCGAGCATCCAGATCATTTACCAAATGAATTGCGCCAAAGTGTCCGCGCTCACATTCAAAGCCGCGTATTTTTTGATGGGGAGTGTGATTGGGGAACGGTCTCAAAAGCGATTGCAGAATGTGACGAGAAATTGCCGAATGCCGAAGGCGAGCAAGCCGAAATGCTCACCAAATATCGTGACCATTTGGCCTCGCTCAGCACTTAAGGGCACGGTCGTCGTCGAGTAAGCATTTCTAACAAACTGCAGCTAACTGTCTTGCTCACGAAAAGCAGCTTGTCAGTACTGTCCGACATTGCGACCGATTAAGCGATGAAAATCAGATGTCAGCTTTCGGGTGTTTAGTAAATGGATTGAATGACAGAAATGAGGGCGTAAATCGGACGCTAGCGGCTTGCCTCAACGTTGCGGTGATAACTTTGAGCCGATTCTGCGTCTTGAATGTCGTATGCGAACCACGCGCTCTGACTGTGATCGTAGACCTGAACGAGCCCATCGGTCACGTGAGCCGTATAGGAGCTCGATGAACCCCGATCGTATCCGTGGACCTTTGTGCCATCGATTTCGAACGAAACGAAAGAGTTATCGCCAGCATCGTAGAGTTCGGGAAGCCGCCCTCCAAACTTCACCGCACGATCGCCGTCAAAGCCTTGCAGCTGATCGCGTCGACATTCCGCAGCAATTCGCAGATCCCGTCTTGCTGAGTGATCATAGATGCCAGCAACCTTCTTCCCGGTGACGAAGGCAAAGGTGGCTGCGGCAATCATGGCGCGAGTTTGTGGATGCATGGCCGCACTTGGCACCGGGATGGACGAGAGATCAAGCCTTGTCAGGGCCGAATGCATCAGGGGCAGCCAAGCGAAAAAAATAATGAGAAAATGCCCCGGCCTCACACGGCGCAAACCATGCAAGACCGGGGTGAAGGAATGCGGCTAAGCTGACGGGTCTTTGGCCGTCCAGTCGACGCCCAACTTCGCGGCTCCGGCCTCCACGGCGTCGATCAAATGATCGCTGCTGAGGTGACTGTAGCGCTGAGTCGTCTTATACGAGCTGTGGCCTAGAACGGCCCCGATCGTGTACAGGTCGATGCCCGCCGCCGCCATGAACGAGGCCGCAGAGTGCCGTAAATCATGGATGCGCAGGTCCGGCAGGCCAGCCTGTTTTCGGGCAGTGTCCCAGCTCATGAATATCCCCACCCAAGGCTTCTTCGTTTTCGGGTTGGGCACCAAGAAGGGACAGCCGTCGAAGCGGGGCAGTTCGGCGATCAGGTCAAGCGCGCCTTGCGACAGGGGGACGAACCTAGCCTTGCCAGTTTTGGATTGCGGGACCCGCAGCAAGCGGCGCTCTAAATCCACGTGCGACCACTCGGCGTGAAGAATCTCGCTGACCCGGCAACCGGTCTGAAGCAGCAGGCCAATGATGTATTTGAGCTGCTTGTTGCGGGACCGCTCCACGGCCGCCCGAAGGCGCTGGGCCTCCTCGGTCGTGAGGTACCGTTCCCGGGCATTGTTCAGCGGCGGGCGCGGAATGCCAACCACAGGATTGACTGTCAGGCCGGGCACCTGCCACTGGATGGTCTTTTTCAGCGAGTGCGAAAATACGGCTCTGGCCCGTTCGATGGTGGCCGGCTTGTAGCCTTGCTTGGCCATGTCACCGAACCACTGGGCGACGTCCTCCTGCTTAATGTCCGAAAGCAAGACCTTCGACCAACGCGGCAGGATGTGCTTGCGCATGTACTGCTCGGTTGTTTCCGGGCTGCGCTGATAGGTGGCCGTATGGGCAAGATACCGGACGGAGAGTTCGGCATAGGTCGGTACGCTACGCTTTTCGCGTTGTCTACACCATGGATGCAGCATCAAAATCCCGCGCTCATTTCGAATTTGTCCGTCCCGATTCCGCTAAAGGTAAAGAAATTCGGAACGTCCTTGTTCAGCACAAGCTCGCCGACGAACTCTACCCACATAAGCCATCATCCGTATGCCGGTTGGTCGCAGCCAGAACCGAAGCGCCGTTCACTCAGCACAACCATACGCAGGCGTGGCGCCACTATAAGGTGCGCCCACGGAAAGGGGCCAAACAGCCCGAAAACACGAAGAAGGAATTCTGCATCTATCATGCAGCCCACAAGGACTACACATTTTCCGACGCCTGGGTTGATCTGCTTGTGGAAGCCGCAGGCGATCCCAAGAAATTTGAAGAAATTAGGCGCGTGAGAATTTGAAAAAGGCTCATAATCAGGAACAACCCAATTCACCTCGTCGTTCGTCGCGGTTTCTGAAACGCTTCATCCTGTCGTCAGATGAGCATTGGTTCGTTGGTCGGATTTATGAACTTGGTATCGTAGGTCAAAGATTTTCGACCTATGAGGAAGCTGCGCAATATCCCGACGTCAAATATGCTCTTGATGTGAGCTATGCCGTCACATTGCTTACGCGGCGTGTCGAGACGTTGAACGTCGTTGGCGACATGCTCTGGCCAGAACCCGTTCCAAGGAATTTTCAGGATTTTCCGGTCTCTCGATACCATTGGTTGATGATTGCAACCGACCTATTCTTGGTCCGATATGCCTCTGTCCTTGATTGCGCCTTGTTGTTGACAAGCACCGTGTTCGAACTTGATTTGAAGCCCGAGGAATGCAGGCTCAATAAACTTGAAAAGCTTGGCGCAAGTCCCGCCGTTATTGCTGTCATGGCCGACATGAAAGACGACCAAGGCGCTTTGCGGATCGAACGCAACGCAAGGGTCCATCACGGCCTCGAACGAGCATTTTCGAACAGTTGGCAATCTTTCGAAACCACTTCGCTGTTCGAGCACTGGAACGGCAAGGTGCTAGGCACCGATGAGCATGGCCAGAAGATCAATATTGTTCGATCCTTCAAGGAGGGGCTTGTCGAATTGCAGCGAGACTTCAACCCTACTGCACGCCGCCTCTGCAAAACGCTAGACCGACTTTACGACGTGCTGGGCAACGAGTTCGAAGACAGGTTTGGCCCCAGAATTGCAGCCGCTACCCACGGCCTGAACGCCAATACAGGCAATCGAAGATGACATAGCTCAGAGCGTTGCCTGCGGCCCGCGCTCTAGGCGCATCGGCTAGTTGCAGGCCCGACGCTCGACTTGTCAAACCTTGGCGACACAACGGTCCTGTATGGCTGGCGATCCTTCACCGGGCCATGTTGCCAGTTTGGCTTTGTGGTGCATACATCCACCCATGCCACCGGATTTTCCCAAGAAGACCATCGACGTCTTAGCAAAGCGGGCTGCGTTTCTGTGCAGCAATCCCGATTGCCGGGCATCAACGGTAGGCCCCAACTCGGAAGATTCTAGCGCAACCGTCATTGGCGAAGCAGCACATATATACGCCGCAAGAAAAGGTCAGGCACGCTATCGACCCGATATGACGGATACCACTCGTTCCGAGATTTCCAACGCGATTTGGCTATGTAGAAACTGCCACAAACAGGTCGACAGTGACGCCAATCAATACCCCGCCGAGGTGCTCTTCGTCTGGCGCGAACAGCACGATGAATTCGTCGCTTCCAACCTCGGCTCACAAACCGACAAAGCCCGATACGAACTTCAGCAACATAACCTCAAGCAATTCGATGGATACCCACACCTAATCCTGCGGATCGCATCCGATAAGCCCGACGGTTGGGAGTGGAGTTTAACCGCAGCATTAATGCGGCATCTCAATGCACCGGTATTTCGCCGCCTCCAGGACGTGAGAGACGGAGTTTTTGTCGCAAAGCCACAAATTATTGATGACGACGAAATTACCGCATGGATTCACGATGCGATGGGGTGAATGTCCGAAATGTTCCCACCGCTCACCAAAATTCTGGACAGGCTTACTGATGCTTGGGGCTCCCCTGGCAATCCAGGTGATATCAACGACATCCACCACACGTGTTTGCTACTTCGCAACTGCCTTGAGCAAATCGTTGCTCATGAACAACGGATTAGAGCGGCACGCACATCGGAAGGCTCCGAGAGGTTGGTTGGCCTTCTTCATGACGCGTTCGGTTCGCAGATCGAGAAATTTCGTGAAGTTCCTGACTGGCTAGACGAATTGGTGCAAAAGGCAGTCGACGATGAATTGAATATGCCGGACGATGGCCAACCCTTGATCATTTCGCGAACAATTCATTTTACGTTGCCGGAAAATTGGAGCGATGATGTTAACCGTGAGCTTAAGCGTATTTCAAATCGCGCCAGCTTTCTGCACCGAGTTTCAGGCCAAGCAGATGCCGCAAATACGCAGCCGGTTCAGACGACGAACGGATGTACGATCTGGCTAGTTGTAGTCGTTTTCGTCGTGTTTTCCCTCATTCTCCTATGACTTTCCCATAGCTTGAAAGTCCAGATCTCGACAGGCGCGTTTATTTGGTTGGCCGCGCCCGTCGGGTCGGGCTTTCGTGAACCAGACCCGCTAACGCGCTTCCGGCCATACGGCTTCAATCCCTCGCGGAATTTCTAAGGGGCGATTGCCCCTCGCGCCCCGCAAGGCATCCAAACGTCTCCACGCCTGCGGCGCGGACCCTCGTTCGGAACCTCCTTGCGCTTGCTACCCCCGCCTCTTGTTTGGCTTCCATGGGTTGCATGATTGCAACCCTGATTTGATTCTTGTGTTGAGTCTTCCGGCCCGGAGGTCCGGCTTATCCCCCAACCCATAGCCGCGAGCCTGATACGCCAGCTAGCAAACCAGCAAAGGAGGCGTGTGTGAGTTATTCCGATTGGCACGATCAAATCATGGAGGAGGACTACCCGACAATCATCGAATGTCTGGAGGAAAATAAGTTGTTCTCGCTTGAGCGGACCCAACGCGGCTTACAGATCATCGAACTGTGTGACGGCTATTTCGGCACGACACTGAGTAACGATCAACTCCGCAGGCTCATCGACGAACTGAAGCAACTACTTGATGCGCCTTATCCCCCAGCCCCGATTTCCGATGGTCCTATTGGTGAGGACAAGCCAGCCGATGAGCTGGTGAAAACCCAAGCCAAGGAGGTCAAGATGACCAAAAAGCAAGTTGAATATAAGGGCCACGTTCCGGTCTACGGCCCGAAGCCCGACACGGACTACGGCTCGATCATCGGAGGCGTGTTCTTCGTCATCATCATCCTGCTCTGCCTGTCGCAGTGCTCGGGCTGAACATTCCTTCCAACTCCAACAGGGCGGGGCCTCACGGTCCCGCCCTTTTTGTTTCCGCAAAGGACATCTTACATGATTGACTATGAATCCGACCGCTTTGGCTCGGCCAGCTGGGCCGACGAGTTCGACATTACCCGCGCCGGACTGTTCGAGCGCGACGGCCAGTTCCTGGGCTATTTCGGCAACCGCCCCATGCACCTGCGCTCCGATGCACCGGGACTGATCGTGGCCGGTTCGGGCGCTGGCAAGTTTCGTGATCTGCTGGCCGAAACCATCTTGCGCTCGCCCGATGAGAACTATTGGATTTTCGATCCCAAGGGCGAGATATGCAGCGTCACCCTGAACGCCTTTGTCCGCGCTGGCGGCTATCTCAACATCTCCAACCCTTACGGGCTTCATGGATTGACGCATGATCGCGTCAACCCGTTCGAATCTCTCACTGCTGGCAATCCCAGGCTGCATGCCGACACAGAAACGTTGATGGCTTCGCTCGTCACCGAAACCGGCGACACAAGCTACTTCGTCAACAAGGCCAGGGAATGGTGCACGGGCCTAACGCTTGGCGATGTGGAGCGCAACGGACGCACGAGCCCGACCAAGCTCTATCATATTGCGCGGGCCATCGTCTCGGATGCGTCTGCCTGGGACGCACAACTCACTTCGATGGACCAATCCAGCGATCCCGTCATTCGCGGCGTCGCCGGTGAAATCTGGGACAAGCAGAAAAATGCCCCGCGCGAGTTTCAGGCGATCTACGGCACGATCGTTCTCGCATTGTCGTTCCTCAACGATCCCCGGATGCGCGATGCCATGGAGGCATCCGACTTCTCGCTGGAAGATTTGTGCAAGCCCGGCGAGCGCCCGCATAGCTTTGCAGTCATTCTACCCGCCGAATACATCAAACCCTATGCTGGTTTCGTAAGGCTGCTGTTTGCCGCCACCGTGCTTGCCAAGTACCGCCATCCCGGCGGCAAGCCACTGCGCATGGTTCTCGATGAGGCAGGCCAGCTTGGCAAGCTGGAGATTGCCCTGGATATTGTCACCTATGGCCGGGGCGCTGGGATCGTCCCCGAATTCGTTTTCCAGGACATCGGCCAGATCACCCGCAACTATGGCTCGATCGCGATCCAAACGTTTTTCGGATCATGCCAGCGACGCAGGCTGTTCGGGGTCCGTGACTACGAAACGGCACGGCTCGTTTCGAACATGCTCGGCGAGCAGACACTGGATTATGACGATCTTGGCGAACAGAGCACCGCTGCACAGGGCGCGCTCAATTCCATTCGCCGATTGTCGATGGGCGGGGATGCGGAGCAGGCCGCCTATGAGTTCGCCTTCTACGAAGAGGCGGCCCGGCGTCCGACCAAGATGAGGCGTGATATTATGTCGGCGGATGAAGCCTTGAACATGCCCGAGGACCGGATGGTTGCCTTTATATCCGGCCTGGACTTGCCGCCGATCCATGGTCACAAATATCCCTACTATACGCACCGTGATCTGGCTGGCTTGTGGCTACCCAATCCCCATCACCCGCCGTTGGATCGTGTGACGATGCCCAATATGTGGGGAAGCACGAAGACCGTGCCGGTCATAACCACGGACGTGCCGCGCGAGCTGGCACATTTCCCCCAATATGCGAACGGCACTCTGCGATATGTCGAGGGGCATTATCCCTTCTAGGACATATCCCATGCGAGACTTCGACAAGATGGCCGCTCCCCGTGCGGCCATAGCTACCCGCGAAGAATGGCTCAGGCTCCAGCAGGAGCGCCAACGGCTTGATCCCAAGCGGGAACTGACACCAAACAACGAGCACTCAGCCGGTGCGAAGGAACAGGAGGCCAGGCGGACCGAGGACCGCCTGGCCTTCCTGCGCGACCGGCTGGACCGTTCCGAAGAGCGCCTGGACAACGATCACAGCTTTGCTCGGCTGCATGGCCAAGCCCGTGCGGATTTTGAGCGGGGGCGGTGAGAAAAGACCTTCCGCATTACTGTGTGGCCAGTGTTTACGTGGAGTGGGTCCTACGCTGGCGCTGCCAAGGACCTTAACTGGGCGCGTAGCGGTCCGCCAGAAATTTGGCCGGAAGCGGAATCAAAGCTTTCTGATTTCCGAAGTCGAAAGGCTGCCGTTCGCCACCGCCACGATGCACGGCACGGACAAGGTATGACGCGGGGAATTGAGCGTTCAGCCGGGATGTCGTCATAGATAGATCGGCTTTGTGCATGAAGGCCCAGTGAGCCATGCTGGCCCTTTCCGTTCACTTCTAACAACTGGAGAGCGTCATCTGTTCAATCTTCGAGTAAATGCTCGATCGAAACTTCACCAGCGAGCAACTTATAGAACAATGACTGCCCACTGCTTCCCGGTTGGAATGTCCTAGTGTTTAACAGTTCGTCGGTGAGGTCGATGTGAACGAAATACTCGGCAAATTCGTCCTTCTTTGGAACCCGGCCAAACTCCTCTCCCACCATTTTCACATAGATATCACCGAAATATCTCATAAAGGCTTTAAAGGCATTTGATCGAGGAATGAAGTTTCCTTTCCTGTTTACCTCTGCCCAAGATTCCGGCCATTTGTCTCGAACGGCTAAGAAGTAATTTAAAACGATTTCGGTAATGGCAAAGTCGTCCCCTTCAATGAAAAGCCCTCGTAAGGGCGTCCGGCGCAATTCATCAACCTGTCTCTTATACACATC
>JAHRVR010000167.1 GCA_019090585.1 Sphingomonadaceae bacterium | reverse complement strand
GTTCAGATTCTGATTTGATATTCGGTGCCGGCGCTCAGGACGCTTCCTTACCATCGCATTCGCCAACGCGCAATCCGCAGCCGGTCATGCTGCTGCCGGGATTTGGCGCTCAACCCAGACGTATGCGCCCGATGCAAGATGCGCTCGGTCAGGCCGGTCATTATGTCGAGGACTGGGGACTGGGCTTCAACTTTGGCCCGACGCCAGAGAATTTCCGATTCCTGATGGGCCGGCTCGGCTCGCTTGCCCATGCTTACGGTGAACCAGTTGCGCTGGTCGGCTGGAGCCTGGGCGGATTGTTTGCCCGTGAAATCGCCTGCCGCCAGCCGCAAAGCGTTTCGCGCGTCATCACCATGGGCACACCGTTTTCGGGTGATCCGCACGCGAATAATGCATGGAGGGCTTATGAGCTTGTGACTGGTCATGCCGTGGACGAGCCGCCGGTTGAGTGCTTTGCAGGCGCAAAGCCGCCGGTGCCGACAATCGCCTTGTGGAGCCCGCGTGACGGCCTCATCCATCCCCGTTCGGCAGCGGGCTGGCCGAATGAGCGCGACCGGGCGGTTGCGCTACGCTGCACCCATCTCGGCTTTGCCGGGAGCCGCGAAGCGATTGACGAGGTCTTGCGCCAACTCGAGAGGCAGGATTGACCTAACCGCCATTGCAACAGAGTATGGTGCAAAAGTTGCAAGGCGGGAGAGCATCGAATGTTGGAGATCTGGCGGGCTGGCGGCGCAAACAGCGGCGCTACGCCTGAATTTGCGCGGGCGACGGAAGCCGAAGGCTGGGATGGGCAGATGTTCATGGATTCCCAGTGCCTGAGTGCCGATCCTTATGCGCAGATGGGCGTTTGGGCCTGTTCCACCGAGCGCATGAAACTTTCCACCGGCGTGACCAATCCATTTACGCGCAATCTGGCGGTGACGGCGGCAGGCGCTGCCACCATCCAGTCCATTTCGGGAGGGCGGGCTGTGCTTGGCATTGGGCGCGGGGATTCCGCGCTTGCCTATCTTGGTCACGGACCGGTGGGCAGCCGCCGCTTTGAAGAGGCAATCAACCAGCTTCAGACCTTGCTGTCCGGCGCAGAGATTCCCTTTGACGAGTTTGGAGTGTCGGGCAATGCACCGTCGTCTGATGAACTGTCTCTGGGCGGCAGGCCTGAAGCCGTCCGCCTCAACTGGTTGCCTGAGGGCATGGCAAAAGTGCCGCTTGATGTTGCCGCGACTGGCCCCAGGGTCATTGCCATGGGCGCTCTTGCAGCGGAGCGGTTGACCTTCAGTGTCGGCGCGGAGCCAGAGCGAATGGAATGGGCAATTGGTGTGGCCCGCGCTGCGCGTCAGACCAGGGGGCTTGGTGATGAGGGCATTTCCTTCGGCGCGCAATTGGTGGTCGTGTGTAATTCCGACGAGGACAAGGCGATGGAAATCGCGATGCAGATAGCCCCGCCGCTTGCCCGCTTTCAGGTGATCGAAGGCAAGCAGGTCGGTCCGCAGGGCGAAGAAGCGGCCAAAAACCTCGACGCCGTGAAAAGCGGTTACGACATGACCCGGCATAGCGACATAGCCACGAAGGAGAAGATCAAGGGCGGTGGGCTCTCTCCGGAATTTGTCCGCAATTTTGCTGTCGTGGGCAATCCCGAGCGCGTGATTGAAAGGCTGCTTGAGCTGCGGCGTATGGGGCTGGACCGCTTTGTCGTGGTCGGACCGGGACTCTACCCGTCCGACTGGTCCGATAAGGACCGCGATCTCTTCACCAGAGAGGTCATGCCCGCTCTCAGGGCAGATGCCTGACCCTGTTCTGCGATCAGCCCGTGGAACGATCTATCCGACCATAGCATTCATCCCGCGCATAGGACTCGTGGCGGCAAGGCCAGTTGACGGCCCTGGACAAAGACAAATGGTTTGTGCCTTGCATCGGTGCGGCTAAGGAATACGCGGATCCGTATTGCGACTGAGTGTTCGAACCATCGAACATAAGGCTGCAATCGCAGTGACCGGGAGAGCATGAGTGTCGGGCAAGTTCAGCATCGGCTGGCGCCAGGTCTGGCTGTGCCTGATCCTTCTCGCTGCCAGCGCGATGGTCACCATGACTTATGGGATCATTTCAGTTCCGCTGATGAAGGAATTTGAGCCCAGCCGCATGGTGCTCATGCTGACTATGTCGGTGATTTCGGTAAGCAACGCCGTTCTCTCGCCGTTGCTCGGCACGTTGATGGACAAGGCCTCTGTGCGCCTCATCATGTTTTACGGCGCGGCCAGTCTTTCCATCGGCTATTTCCTTCTGTCTTTCGTCACATCGTTCTACCAGGTGCTCATCGTATTCGGTGTGTTCATGGCGCCGGCACAAGTCGCGATCGGCGCCATGGCAGTCACGGTGCTGCTTTCGCGGTGGTTCTCGGCCATGCGCGGCAGAGCGCTGGGTATAGCCATCTCCGGGATATCGCTGGGCGGATTCTTTTTCCCTCCTGTCGCGCAGGCGCTTCTGGACACGTTCGAGTGGCGCGAGGCGATGCGGGTCTTTGCGCTTGTCATTGCCCTGATTGTACTTCCCTGCGTGATGCTTGTGGTCAATCGCCCCTCAGAACGCGGGCTCCATCCGGACGGGGCTGACGAAGATCCCGAACATGGCGATCCGTCGGCGCTCGTCGCGGGCCTTTCGACGCGGGCAGTGCTGACGGACTCCACATTCTGGATGCTTGCCCTGATCTGCGCGCTTGTCTTTTCGGGTATGCGGGGGCTGGTGACCAATATTGCCCCGATGGCGGTGGACGAGGGCGTTGATCCAACCCTGATCGCCTATCTCCTGTCCCTCTATGCGGCGGCCGGGGTTGTGGCGAAGCTGGGGTTTGCGTGGATCGCCGACCGGATAAATCCGCGCCTGATCCTGTTTGTTGCGCTGGTCGGTGCCGGCGCTTCCCACGGTTGCATGGTTTTCGCAGATCAGGGCTTTGCGATGATCGCGGCCGGAGCGATTCTCATGGGCATGTTCGGCGGCATAGTCTTGCCGCTGCAAAGCTTCCTGGTGCCGCGTATTTTTGGGCGAAATATTGTCGGCCGCGTTTCTGGTCTGCTCGGCCTGGCAATGTTCGTTTTCAACTTCTCATCGCCGCCCGTGTTTGGCCTGACATTCGATATTTTTGGCAATTACGACGTGGTCTATGCGGTTTATTCAGCGCTCATGGTGATCGCCATGCTGATCCTGCCGCGCATTCGCCTTCATCCCAGAGTGGATATGGAGAACCCAGCGCAAGCCCCAGCCTCCGTTCCGGCGCAATAGCCATTTAGTTGCGCGGCGGTTGACGGCGGTAGGACAGCGCTTCGGCGATATGGATGCGGCCCACCGTTTCCGCACTGGCCAGATCGGCAATGGTGCGCGCGAGGCGCAGCATCCTTGTATAGCCCCGCGC
>JAHRVR010000166.1 GCA_019090585.1 Sphingomonadaceae bacterium | reverse complement strand
GGCGGGGGCGGCGATGCAGGGATATTTGCGCAATCCGCTTGCCGATCCGGGCCTGTTTGGAATCGCCCCAGGCGCGGCGCTTGGGGCTGTGCTCAGTCTGTGGACCGGTGCGGCAGCGGCGGCTTATGCGCTTCCGGTGTTTGCGTTGATTGGTGCGGGCGGCGCCATGGCGCTGCTGGCGATCATTGCCGGGCGGAGCGGCGGCATCGCACTGTTCACGCTGGCCGGGCTGATGATTGCCAGCCTGGCCGGTGCCTTGATGAGCCTTGCCATCAGCCTTGCGCCCACGCCTTTTGCCATGAGCGAGATTGTCACCTGGTTGATGGGCGCGCTGGTCGATCGCAGCTGGCGCGATGTCTGGATCGCCGCGCCGCTGACGCTGGCAGGGATCGCCTTTTTGCTGGGCGCGGCGCGCAGCCTTGATGCGCTCACGCTTGGAGAAGCCGCTGCTCGCTCGCTGGGTGTCGATCCGCGCCGCCTGCAATGGTTGTTGATCGCCGGGGTTGGGCTGACGGTTGGCGCGGGTGTGGCGGCTGCGGGGATCATCGGCTTTGTCGGCCTGATCGTGCCGCACCTCATGCGCGCGCTTACCGATCGGCGTCCATCCTCGCTGATCGTCCCAAGCGCGCTGGCAGGGGCGCTGCTTTTGCTGGTTGCCGATGTCCTGTGCCGGCTTGTGCCGCTCGCCGGCGCAGAGCTGCGGCTTGGCATCGCGCTTAGCCTGATTGGCGCGCCGTTCTTCCTGCACTTGCTGCTCAAGATGCGAAAGGGGCTGGTGTGATGCTCAACGCAAACGCGCTCATGCTGGCCGGTCGTCTCGATGGCGTTTCGGCACGGTTGCGCCCCGGTGAAGTGACGGCGATCTGCGGACCCAACGGAGCGGGCAAGTCTACCCTGTTGTCCTGCCTTGCCGGGCTGTTGGAATGCGATGCGGGTGAAGTCACGCTTGATGGGGACGCGCTTTCCTCGCTTGCACCGCAGCGGCGCGCGCGGGCCATTGGTTACTTGCCGCAAGCCCCCGAAACCGCCTGGGACGTGAGTGTTGAGGTGCTTGTTGCACTGGGCCGCATCCCGTGGAGAGACGCGCCCGAATCGAACGCGCAGAGTGCTATTGATGCCGCGATCTCCGCGCTCGACCTTGACGGTTTCCGGCACCGGCCGGTCTCGCAGCTGTCCGGCGGCGAGCGCGCGCGGGCGCTGATGGCGCGCGTGCTGGCCACACAGCCGCAATGGCTGTTGGCGGACGAGCCGCTGGCCAATCTCGATCTTGCCCATTCCGCAGCGCTGGTTGCGCGCTTTAGTGAGCAGGCACAGCAGGGAAGGGGCGTCATCCTTGTTTTGCATGACCTTGCCACGGCGATGAATCATGCGGACCGGGTGCTGGTGCTCGATCATGGGCGGCTCGCCGCAGATGGCCCTCCCGATAAAGCCCTGTCGGAGGAAGTCATTTCGAGCGTCTGGGGCGTTGATGCGCGCTGGCTGGGAGAGAAGGACTCGCTGGCGCTCATGGTCAGATGACACGCGCGCCATAGCGCCATTCCCATTCGCATTGGCTGGTGCAGCTTGCGCCCATCGCCCGGTCATGCAATTCGAATTGCGAATCACTGACAACCGGAGTGCCCCGAATGACCGAAGAGCCGCATATGCTGGTGGATGTCCAAGACAACATCATCATCGCCACTTTTAACCGGCCGAACAAGCTCAACGCCATGAGCAGGGATCTGATGCGCATCCTTGAGGAAGCTGTCATTCGCTTTCGCGATACGCCCGAGCTGAAAGTGATGTTGATTAAGTCGAAAGGCCGCTATTTTTCCGCTGGCGCGGATCTCAAGGAAGGCAGCGGCTCGAAAGGCATGGGCGATACCGGTTCGGAAATCCGTGAAGGCCATCGCCGCGGCGCCACCCGGATGCGCCCGGTCTGGGACGAGATGGAAGCGATCGAAAAACCGTTTGTTGTCGCCCATCATGCCCGATGCGTGGGCGGAAGCCTTGAAATGTCGCTGTCCTGCGATTTTCGCCTTGCAGCGTCCAGCGCCTCTTATGCGTTTCCAGAAGCCTTGTTTGGCGCTCTTCCCGCCACCAACGGGGTGAGCCGACTGGTGCGGCTGGTCGGTCCGCACTGGGCCCGCCTGTTGATCATGGGGAATATGCCCATCGACGCGACAGAAGCGAGGATCGCGGGCCTTGTTCACAAGATTTTCCCTGACGAGAGCTTTGAGGACGATGTCATGGCCTTCTGCCGCCATGTTGCGAAGCAGGATGGTGAGCTGATGGGCACTGCCAAAATTGCCATCGAGTTGGCTGCGGACTTGCCCGCGCATCAGGCCGCCTCTGTCGAGCGTTTGGCCAACAGCGCGCTGATGCTTAATCCTAATTATCGCACCAAGATGAAGTCACATCTGGAGAACGTGGGAGCTGGTAAGGGAGACCAGTGATAGTCTTGCCGCGCTGGGCGGAGGCTTTCTGATCGATCATGGCCGAACCATACAGATCCACTCCGGAATTTGATACAGGCAGCCTGCCGGAAGCCATCCGAAATGCGCACAGCACCAAGGAAGGCGTCTGGGGGCTGCTGGTCGTTAGCGAAGGCGAAGTGCGGCTGGTCTTTCATGAACCCCGGCGGGCGGTGCCTGTATCTCCCGGCAATCCCGCCACCATCCCCCCGCAGGCAGTCCATCATGTTGAGACCGATGGTCCAATGAAAATGCACGTCGAGTTCTATCGCGCAGAGCCTGTCAAAGACGGGCGGTGAATTTCAACTGCGGGTGCTCAACCGCGCGTGCATTGCTCAGAAGGATCACGAGGGCTTCTGACCCGAGGTTTCATTCGGACACGTGGTTACGCCAATCGGCCATCGCCTTTTCGTATTGGCGGCGGTCCTGTGCATAGCGGCTTTGCGTGCGTTTGAAATCTGCAAGTCTGCGTTCGTAATGTTCCGGCCCGTAACGCGGATCGGTCTTTGCGCGGGCATAGTCTTTCCAGCCCTTGGCGTAAGCGCGGTCGCGCGCCTGCACTTGGGCAAGCATGTCGCGGTTCAGCTTGCGGATGATTTCGCGGTCGCGGGCGATGGCCGCCTCATCCATCGCGGGATCGAGTGGATCATCCGCCAGCGCGCTTGTCGAACCAGCGGCAAGCGCCAGAACGGTTGCTTGCAAACCAATTGTCCTGATTAATCCCATATCGTCCTCCCGGCATTATCCCGTCATTGTGCGCGATGCGATTGACACAGGCAGAACTATTGCGATGTATCGTATGAATGCCTTCTTGAAGGAGAGTGTTAACGGCACTCTTGACCCAGGCGAACATTTCAGGAACACAGCGACCCCATGAGACTCCCCCACACCTTCCAGAATCGACTTTCCCAATGCTGACTCACATTTCCGTCCGCGGCGCGCGCGAGCATAACCTCAAGGGCTTCGATATCGCGCTCCCGCGTGAGAAGCTGATTGTCATCACCGGGCTGTCCGGCTCGGGCAAGTCGAGCCTTGCGTTCGATACGATCTATGCCGAGGGGCAGCGGCGCTATGTGGAGTCGCTTTCGGCTTATGCGCGCCAATTCCTGGAGTTGATGCAAAAGCCCGATGTCGAGCATATCGACGGGCTGTCTCCCGCCATTTCCATTGAGCAGAAGACGACGTCGCGCAATCCGCGCTCCACCGTCGCCACTGTTACCGAGATTTACGATTACATGCGGCTTTTGTGGGCGCGGGTCGGCGTGCCTTATTCGCCCGCCACCGGCTTGCCGATCGAAGCGCAGACCGTGTCCAATATGGTCGACCGGGTGATGGAATTGCCCGAAGGCACGCGGCTTTATCTGCTTGCGCCCGTGGTGCGTGGCCGCAAGGGCGAATATCGCAAGGAACTGGCCGAGTGGCAGAAGGCTGGCTTTACCCGCGTGCGGATTGACGGAGAAATCTACGGGATCGAGGATGCGCCAGCTCTCGACAAGAAATTCAAGCATGACATCGAAGTGGTGGTGGATCGCCTGTCTGTGCGGGCAAAGTCCAAGGACGGGGACGGTATTGAAACGCGGCTGGCGGACAGTCTTGAAACCGCGCTGAAGTTGGCCGAGGGGCTGGCCTATGTTGATCTGGCCGATGGCGTGGTGCCCGGGCGTGAGGGCGAGGAACAGGGCAGCAGGAATGCCGCTGGCGGTCAGTTGAAAGGGGCAGGGGTTCCTGCCAACCGCATTGTCTTTTCCGAGAAGTTTGCCTGCCCGGTCTCGGGCTTTACGATTGAGGAGATCGAGCCTCGGCTGTTCTCTTTCAATGCGCCGCAGGGCGCTTGCCCGGCCTGTGACGGGCTCGGTGAAAAGCTTCTGTTTGACGAGCAGCTGGTCGTGCCCAACGAGGCGCTGACACTCAAGCAGGGGGCGGTGGCACCCTGGGCCAAGTCCAACCCGCCATCGCCTTATTACTTGCAGGTTCTGGGCAGTCTGGCGAAGGCCTATGATTTTGACCTGACCACGCCGTGGAACCAGCTGGAGCCGGATCAGCGCATGATCATCCTGCACGGTACCGGCGGGATGCCGGTGGCGCTGACGTTCAGGGACGGCAAGAAAAGGTACACCGTGAACAAGGCGTTCGAGGGTGTGATCGGCAATCTGAACCGCCGCATGTTGCAAACCGACAGTGCGTGGATGCGCGAAGAGCTGTCCAGATTCCAGACCGCGCAGCCTTGTGAAACTTGTAACGGAAAACGGCTGAAACCAGAGGCGCTCTCGGTCAAACTGGGTGGGGAGGATATTTCTTCGATCACGCGCCTTTCGGTGGCCGATGCGTACAAATGGTTCCCGGCGCTGGAAGGCAAGCTAACCGCTCAGCAAAGCGAAATTTCTCGAGCCATCCTGAAGGAAGTCAATGAACGCCTTGGTTTTCTTAATAATGTTGGACTCGATTATCTAAACCTCAATCGCACTTCAGGTACGTTGAGCGGGGGTGAGAGCCAGCGTATCCGCCTTGCCAGCCAGATCGGCAGCGGGTTGTCGGGTGTGCTCTATGTGCTCGACGAGCCTTCCATCGGTCTGCATCAGCGCGATAATGACCGGCTGCTTGAAACGCTCAAACGGCTGCGCGATTTGGGCAACACAGTCATTGTTGTCGAGCATGATGAGGATGCGATCCGCAGCGCCGACTGGATTGTCGATCTTGGCCCTGGCGCGGGCGTCCATGGCGGCGAAGTTGTGGCCGAAGGGACTCTGGCAAATATCCTGAATGCAAAGAACTCGCTCACTGCTGATTACCTCACCGGCCGCCGCGAAATTGAAGTGCGCGCCCGCCGCCGCAAGGGCAATGGACACAACCTGATCGTGCATGGCGCGCGGGCCAACAACTTGCGCGATGTTACAGCCGCAATCCCGCTTGGCACTTTCACGTGCATCACCGGCGTCTCGGGAAGCGGCAAGTCCAGCCTGACTATCGACACGCTCCATGCCGGTGCTGCACGTGCGCTCAACGGCGCGCGCGTTATCGCCGGTCCGCATGACAAGATCACCGGGCTGGAATATTGCGATAAGGTGATCGAGATCGACCAATCGCCCATTGGCCGCACGCCGCGTTCCAACCCGGCGACATATACCGGAGCCTTCACCAATATCCGTGACTGGTTTGCCGCGCTGCCTGAATCGGGTGCGCGCGGTTACAAGCCTGGCCGGTTTAGTTTCAACGTCAAGGGCGGGCGGTGTGAGGCGTGCAAGGGCGACGGCCTCATCAAGATAGAGATGCACTTCCTGCCCGATGTCTATGTCACGTGTGAGCAATGCGAGGGCAAACGCTATAACCGTGAGACGCTGGAAGTGAAGTTCAAGGGCCACTCCATCGCCGATGTGCTCGACATGACGATTGAGGATGCCGAGGAGTTCTTCAAGGCCGTCCCGCCGATCCGTGACAAGATGCACATGCTTAACGAAGTGGGGCTGGGCTATGTTAAAGTGGGCCAGCAGGCGACCACGCTGTCAGGCGGAGAGGCGCAGCGCGTCAAGCTCGCCAAGGAATTGGCGCGCCGTTCGACCGGGCAGACACTCTACATTCTTGATGAGCCGACCACCGGCCTGCATTTTGACGATGTGCGCAAGCTGCTCGACGTTCTGCACCGGCTTGTCGATCAGGGTAACAGTGTCATCGTGATCGAACACAACCTTGATGTCATCAAGACCGCGGACTGGATTATTGACCTGGGGCCGGGCGGCGGCGTGCGCGGCGGGGAGATCGTCGCCCAGGGCACGCCTGAACAGATCATCGAAGCGCAAGGCAGCTATACCGGGCAGTATCTGGCAACCTTGTTAGGGAAGGGCAGAGAAGCGGCGGAGTGAGCGGGGCGGATTGGGTTGTTTGGCCTCAAGCGCTGGCGTTCGCATCCGCTCCCTTGGCTGTCCTTCGCCGATTCGCTCCCTTGGGCACGCGGCGTCCGCCCGCCATCCCGGCGGACGCCGGGCGGGCCATGTGTCACTTGTGTAATCCTGGAAGGTGGCGCAGTGTTTTTGCAGGCCAACAGGAGAATCCGCATGTCCACGCCGACTGAAACCGTGAAGACCTTCCTTGCCATGTGGGAAGCCCCCGGCGGGATCGAGAAAGCGATCCGCAGTTATTTCAACGATGATACGACCTGGGAAAATGTCGGCATGAGCACCACCACCGGGCCGGAAGAGGCCATCGCGGTGATGGACGGCTTTGGCATGAAGGCGATGTGGGTGAAAACCTTGCGGTTGCGGCAATGGGCGGCACAGTATTGACCGAGCGGATCGACCATATGCGTGATGCGGATGGCAGGACGCTGATGTCCATCCGGGTGATGGGCACTTTCGATGTGAAGGACGGCAAGATCGCCGCCTGGCGCGACTATTTCGATACGGCGGGGCTGGCCAGCGGGGCGCCCTGAACAGCGGCCCGGCGGCGCGCGCGAAGGGTATAGGGTGCCGGTCAGACTCGTCTCGGCGCGTTGTCGCCACGGCTCGTCAATAATGCGGGCGTTGCGCGTGGCTGTCAGGAACCGTTCAGCTTCGATTGGCTTAATCTGGCTTCAGGTCGATGCGCAAATTCCGAAATCCACTCCCTGCGCATCGGCCTAACCTCCTATTCAGTCTGGTCGCACTTCATGCTTTTGCGATGTTCGGGGGCGCTGCGGCGTAGTATGGTGCGACTCGGGCCGGATAAGCCTCTTTCACGCCGGTCGGAGGAGATTGGTTATGCGAAAGACAGGTATATTGGCGCTGGGCAGCCTGATTGCCCTTGCACTTCCCGCTGGCGCCATGGCGGGTCCGGCCGCTGGTGCCATGGCGGGTCCGGTGATGCTGAGCGCTGATCTTGACGGGGCGAGTGAGACACGTGGCGGCGATGCCGATGGATCGGGCCGTTTCTCGGGAGAGATCGACGCCGCATCGGGCGACGTCTGCTATATCCTGACCGGCGTGGATATTGGCAAGGTCACTGCCGCTCATATCCATAAAGGCGCCGCAGGATCCAATGGAAGGTCGGTCATCACGTTGGAAGTCACCAACGAGGATGACGATTCGTGCCTTGCCGCGGAACCCGATGTGCTGGAGCCAATCGTGCTGGAGCCAGGCCGTTATTACGTCAACATCCATACCGCCGATTACCCCAAGGGCGCGATACGCGGGCAACTGGCCAAAGTTGAGGATTAGGCCGCCCGATTCTCAGGTTCAGGTGCGCGATGCCGCTGTGATGCCGCAATCGGCGCGGGGCAGTCTGCCGACCGCCCTTCGCCCACACCGCGTCACAAGATCAGCGCGCCAGAAGTGCCAGCTCGACCGGGCCATGACCTTGCCTGATCAAGCCTATTTGCCTTGCTGCTTCGCGTGAGAGATCGATTACCCTGTTGCCAAAAAAGGGGCCGCGATCGTTTATCCTGACAATGACAGTCCGGCCGTTACGACGGTTCGTGACTTTGACCCTGCTCCCAAAGGGGAGTGTGCGATGCGCAGCGGTGAGCTTCGCGGGATCGAAGGTTTCACCATTGGCGGTTAGCCTGCCGGCAAACCGGGCCCCGTAATAGCTCGCATTTCCCGTGCCGAGCGCGCGCGCCCCGGCAGATCGTAGCCTTTCCACCGGTGCATTTTCATAGCGCCTTTGGGCAGCAATGATCGTGGCCCTGCTCGGCGTTGCCTCCTGCACCGTCATTTCGAGTTCGGCAAAGGCCTGATTGAAGGCTGGCACTGGGGCGGTTTCAGATGCGAGGGCCGGCTGTTCGATTCCGGTCCCGGTGATAGCCAAAACCGATGCAGCCGCGACTGCATATATCGTCCTTTGCTCCGTGTTTTTCCTGGTCCGTCTGAGCATGATTAGGCTCGCCCGTCCTTCACCTTGTACGGCGAGTTTACAGGTTGGCGGTCAATAGCTGCACCCCGGCTTCGGTAATTTGCCCCGTTTTGCGTTCGATTGGGCTCGTTGGGGGCTCAGCGGTCCCGCTGGGCCAGAAGCCGCAACCTCAGAGCGTTGAGCTTGATGAAGCCTGCCGCGTCCTTCTGGTCATAAGCGCCGGCGTCGTCTTCAAAAGTGACATGCTGCTCGGAATAGAGGCTGTCTGCGGATTTGCGGCCGACGAGGTGCGCGCTGCCCTTATAGAGCTTGAGCCTGACCGTTCCATTTACTCTGAGCTGGCTGTGGTCGATTGCGGCCTGCAGCATCTCTCGTTCGGGCGCGAACCAGAAACCGTTGTAGATGAGTTCCGCATATTTCGGCATCAACTCGTCCTTCAGGTGGGCTGCACCGCGATCCAGCGTGATCTGCTCGATGCCCCGATGCGCGACTGCATAAATCTCGCCGCCGGGGGTTTCGTACATGCCGCGGCTCTTCATGCCGACGAAGCGGTTCTCGACCAGATCGAGACGCCCGATGCCATGCTTGCGGCCCAGCTCGTTGAGTGCGCTCAGCAGTGTGGCGGGGCTCATCGCTTTGCCGTTCAGGGCAACACCATCGCCCTTTTCGAAGTCAATGGTGATGTATTCCGGCTGGTCCGGAGCATCCTCGGGGTTGACCGTGCGCGAAAAGACATAGTCGGGGGTTTCTTCCCAGGGGTCCTCCAGCACTTTTCCCTCGGAAGAGGTGTGCAGGAGATTGGCATCGGTTGAAAACGGGCTTTCGCCGCGCTTGTCCTTCGGGACCTGGATCTGGTGCTTTTCGGCAAAGTCGATCAGGGCGGTGCGGCTGGTCAGGTCCCATTCCCGCCAAGGGGCAATGATCTTGATATCCGGATCGAGCGCATAAGCCGACAGTTCGAAACGCACCTGATCGTTGCCCTTGCCGGTGGCGCCATGAGCGACGGCATCGGCGCCGGTCTCATGCGCGATTTCGATCAGGCGCTTGGAAATAAGCGGCCGCGCGATGGAAGTGCCGAGTAGATAATCGCCTTCATACCGCGCATTGGCGCGCATCATCGGGAAGACGAAATCGCGCACGAATTCCTCGCGCAGATCATCGATGAAGATGTGCTCGTCCGGAATGCCCATTAGCTGCGCTTTTTTGCGCGCTGGCTCCAGTTCTTCACCCTGACCCAGATCGGCGGTGAAGGTCACGACCTCACAGCCGTATGCGGTTTGCAGCCATTTGAGGATGACACTGGTGTCCAGTCCGCCGGAATAGGCGAGAACCACACGCTTGATGTCGGACTGCTTGCTATCGGACATTAAAGGACTCCGCGAGGATGAGAAGCGGCGCGCCTAACAGGCGGAACGTCACTCCGCAACTGCGCTCAACTGGCGGTAAGTGCGGTTTCGGCTTTCGTTATATAGTCACGTGTCAGCGGCAACGTATGGCGGCTGCGCGCGAACTGGATCTGGTAATTGCACATGCCGCCGCTTTCAAAGGCTGCGGTCGCTCCGGCAAGATACATGGTCCACATGCGAAAGAAACCTTCGTCGAACATGGCAATGATATCGTCACGATGCTCGAGGCAGCGAAGGTACCATTCGCGCAGCGTATAGGCGTAGTGTAGCCTCAATGTTTCGACATCGGTTGCAATCAGACGGGATTTCTCGCTGGCGGCAAGTGTTTCGCTCAGCGCCGGTATGTAGCCGCCGGGGAAGATATATTTCGAGGTAAACGCATCTGTCTTGCCCGGCCCGCCCATTCGGCCGATCGTGTGCATCAGCATAACCCCGTCATCAGTGAGCAGATTGGCGCAGGCGTTGAAGAAGGTGTTGAACTGCGGCTGGCCGACATGTTCGAACATTCCAACCGATACGATGCGCTCGAAGCGATCTCCACGCTTTGCAAGGTCCCGGTAATCGACCAGTTCGAAAGTCACCCGATCGGCAATGCCGGCCTCTTGAGCACGTTTTCTGGCAATGGCGAGCTGGTCTTCGCTCAGCGTTATGCCGTGGACCACGACACGCGCATGGCGGGCCAGAAATATCGCCATGCCGCCCCAGCCGCATCCGATATCGAGCACTTTCTGTCCGGGGGACAGGGCAAGCTTTGCGGCGATATGCGCCAGCTTGGCATGTTGTGCTTCACCCAGCGACATGTCGGCTTGTGGCCAGTAGGCGCAGCTATATTGCATATGTTCGTGATCGAGCATCAACCGGTAGAGATCGTCGCCGATATCATAGTGATGGGCGACGTTCTGTTTCGATCTGCTGGCGCGGTTGAACGAATTGACCGAGTGGGAAAGGGCGTTCTTAACACGCTTTACAGCACCGGGCTTTGGCAATGATCCGGCTCTTTCCCATGGGCGGTTCGCACGGATCAGCTGGACCAGCTCCATGATCCCGCCCCGCTCGATCACGATCCGCCCGGCCATATAAGCCTCTGCTGTACCGAGCCTGATGTCGCCCATGATGTCGCGCGGCACTTTGGCATCGGTCATGCGGATGGCGACTTCGGGAAAGCCGGGCTCAGGGGCGCCTGCCGTGACGTGCCGGCCATCGAAGAAGGTTACGTCGAGTTTGCCGCGCTTGACGATGGAGTTAAGCAACTTCTCGAAAATGTGCTGAAACAATCTGCGGGCTCCCGGCTCTTTGGTTTCTTCAGGAAAGCTAGCCTTTGGCGCAAGGGGCGCAACCTGCAATCATTAAATGCGGCCGGTGCAAAAACACCTCGCTCACTGGCGTGCCAGGAACAGCACATCGCGTGGCTGCGGCACGAGGTGCTGCCCTGAATCGATGAACAGGGTCTCGCCGCTCGCGAGCCAGCCCTCGCTCAGGAACAGGGCGGCTTCGGCAATTTCATTGGCACCGGTTCGGCGGTGGAGCAGGTTCAGCCGGTGCGAGACTTCAGCCTCGCTTTCAGTCTGATCGTGGCTGGCAAGGATGGCGCCGGGGGCCAATCCATATATGCGGTCACGCGAATCGGCTTGGGCCGCCGCCAACATAGGGATCGTGCCGTTGAGGGCGTGCTTGCTCATGGTATATGAGAGGAAATCGGGATTGGGATTGACGAGTTTCTGGTCGGTCACCTGAATCACGCGCCTGCCGCCCTGCGCCTTTGCAGATTGCAGGAAAGCTTGTGACATGCGGAGGGGTGTGCCGGCGTTGACCTGCATGGCCTCGTCAAAAACGCCAGGGTTCAGGGCTTGGGTCAGGTCGCGATTGAATACGCCCGCGCAGTTGACCAGCACGCGCCAGTCATCAAGACGACCGGCCAGATGTTCGATCATCGCGGTGCCGGCATCCCAATCGTTGAGATTGCAGCCATAGACTTCGGCCGATGGCAGCTTCGCCGCCAGCGCTTCGGCCTCTGATTCTGACTTGCCGTAGTGGATGATGACATGCCAACCGGCCCGCGCAAATGCCCCGGATATGGCTGCGCCGATGCGTTTGGCACCCCCTGTGATTAGAACGGCAGGTTTCATGGGCAAAGCCAAGCACAGCGCGGCGTCTTAGGGAACCCGCAAAAGCCGTGCATACCGAAATTTCCGCCATGGCGAAGCGGCCCTTGGCCGGGGGCTGCCCCCCGCGCAGGCTGGAGTGACGGGCAATCTCGCGGATCGCGCTTGGAAACATCGGACAGACAAATTCAATCGCATCGCGATCACTCGCTTCATTCGGCTTCCAGCGCCGCCTGTTTTTCAGCCCAGAGCCGTTCCAGATCGGCCCGGCTTTTCTTTTCGGCGGCGGTTTTCAGCTGGCCGCAGGCGGCATCGATATCGCGTCCGCGCGGGGTGCGCACAGGCGCACTGATGCCAGCTTCAAAGATGAGGTTTGAAAAGCGCCTGACCCGCTCCGGAGCCGAGCATTCATACGGCGCGCCGGGCCACGGATTAAACGGGATCAGGTTCACTTTGGCGGGCAAATTGTAGTGGCGAATGAGGCGGATCAGTTCTTTTGCATCCTCATCGCTGTCGTTCTTGTCCTTGAGC
>JAHRVR010000165.1 GCA_019090585.1 Sphingomonadaceae bacterium | reverse complement strand
TCATAACCCTCACGCCAATAAGACATGAGTGCGCGCATCGCTGAAATCGGCGGACCTTGCGACCAGTCCTCTACCGGCTCCTTTTCAATCCAGCGTGTCTCGTCAATCTTACGGTTAAGCTGTTTGAGAGCCTCATCTGTAAAGGCAACTGGTGCGGGGTTAATCTGGGTCATGGCATCGCTATCGCCCATGCCGGGAACAGAGACAAGAACCCCGCCGGGCCTTTACAACACAGCGACGAATCCCCATAGGATTGGCCATGAGCAATCAGCTTGACCTAACCCTGCGACTTACCCGCCCTTGGGCGTGAGCTTGCGTGCCTTTTCCCGGTACGCACGGCGTTCAGGGGATTGAAAAGCAACACCGGATCGCAGATTTCCAGTCGAGTAACCATCATGACAATGCTGAACGACCCTTCGGCCAAATACCGGCCCTTCCCGCAGATTGACCTGCCGGACCGCCAATGGCCAACCCGCACCATCACCGCACCCCCGCGCTGGCTTTCCACCGACCTGCGTGACGGAAATCAGGCCCTTATCGATCCGATGGGTGCAGAGAAGAAGAACCGCTTCTTCGATCTGCTGGTCAAAGTCGGGCTCAAGGAAATCGAAATCGGGTTTCCCGCGGCAGGTGGGACAGAATTTGACTTCATCAGCGGACTGGTGCGGTCTGGACGCATCCCAGACGACACGCTTGTCCAGGTCCTCACCCAGTCACGCGAAGATCTGATCAAGACATCGTTCGAAAGCCTTGAGGGCGTGCACGGTGCCATCGTCCATCTTTATAACGCAGTGTCACCGCTGTGGCGGCAAGTCGTATTTGGCCTTGAGCCTGCAGAGATCCGCAAGATCGCGGAAGATGGCGCAAAAGTGCTGCGCGATCAGGCCGCGCGCTTTCCGAACACAGACTGGCATTTCGAATATTCGCCCGAGACGTTCTCCACCGCCGAACTCGATTTCAGTATCGAATGTTGCGAAGCGGTGATGAACATCCTGCAACCAACACCAGACCATCCGATCATCCTCAACCTGCCGGCGACGGTCGAGGCAGCGACACCAAACATCTATGCCGACCAGATCGAATATTTCATCCGCAACCTGCCGAACCGCGAAAGTGCAGTGATTTCACTGCACACGCACAATGACCGCGGCACCGGCGTCGCAGCGGCGGAGCTGGGTATTCTGGCCGGGGCGGACCGCGTTGAAGGCTGTCTGTTCGGCAATGGTGAGCGGACGGGCAATGCCTGCCTCGTAACCATCGCGCTCAACATGTACACGCAAGGGATCAATCCCAGGCTGGATTTCTCTGACATAGACGAAGTGATCAGCACGGTTGAATATTGCAACCAGCTGCCGGTGCCAGAGCGGCATCCTTATGGCGGCGATCTGGTCTTCACGGCCTTTTCCGGAAGCCACCAGGACGCCATCAAGAAAGGCTTTGCTGCGCAGGAACAGCGCAATGACCAGCTGTGGTCCATTCCCTATCTGCCGGTCGATCCGGCGGATCTGGGCCGGACATATGAAGCGGTCATCCGGGTCAATTCACAGTCCGGAAAAGGCGGGTTTGCCTGGGTCATCGAACAGGATCAGGGACTGAAACTGCCCAAACGGATGCAGGCCGACTTCTCAAAGCATGTTCAGGAGCTGGCGGACAAGCTGGGCCGCGAATTGCAGGCAGATGACATCTGGGGCGTTTTCCAGAGCGTCTATCGCCTTACCGGCGAGCAGCAGTTCCAGCTTGTTGAGTATGAGGAAACCCGCGCGCCCGATCGCAGCCGGATTTTCGCCGGGAAGATCAGCGTCAATGGCAAGGAACAATCGGTTTCGGGACGTGGAAACGGGCTGATTTCAGCTATTCTTGCAGCGCTCGATGACAGCTTCGGCGTCAAGCTGGACGTAAGCGATTACACAGAACATGCGATGGCTGGTGGTTCCGATGCGAAAGCCGCGGCTTATGTGGAATGCACGGCTTCGGACGGCCGGACGATCTGGGGTGTGGGCATTCACAACGATGTCGCAACTGCCAGTGTCAGGGCGATACTCAGTGCTGCCAATTCGCTAGCCGTCTGAACGGGCGCCCTTCAGCCTTCACGCAAAGGCACCCCTACAACGCTATCGGCTGATCCCCACAGCGCGTCTGCCATGCCATCAAGGTCCGAAAAATCAACCATCGCGCCGTGGGGGTCGCGCCGGTTCAAGAGCATGCGTCTTCCCATTGTCTCCAACAGCCGTCTGCGCAAAGCGGCCTGTAGCAGACCGAGCCGCATGAGAGCGTCCACGCCTGCCTTGTCGTCTGATGTGCGGCAACCGATTGTCCAGCCTTGCTCGATCTGGCCGACGCGTTCGATCACCATGTTGTTATATTGACGGTGCGGCCCGCGATGCAGGGGCAGGCTCATACGCATGGCGCCTTCCTCCCGCGCTGGCAGCAACATGCCATTGGTTCGAAAATCGTCAAATCCTATGCGTTTCCGGCCGATTGTCTCAAACATGGCGCGAAAGCAGCCGCTCGAAAGCAATTGCCGCGGAAGCAGGTGATGGCGCTGCATTTCAGAATCGTAGCCAGGCATTCCCCTCCGGTTGACCGAGCGAAATGGAATTCGCGAACGCGGAGAATTGTAAGCCACGCTCAGATCACTCGACTTACGGTGGCTAACTTGCCGTCCGGCGAGGGTTCGACCCGAAGCATTTCACCGTCTGGCCCTTCGAATTCAATTTCCTGCCTGAATGGTCCGTTGCTCACGACATAGTCGATAAACCTGACCGCCAGCTTCGCCATATCGGCCGTGCGTTCTCCTGCAGGCAAATCCATCTGCAATTCCTGCCCGACAAAAAAGGCCAGCCCCTCACTTCTGACACCGCCGGGAATTTCTGTAAGTGCGGTCAGCCCGAGCGCCGGAAACGCGCCCCCTGAAAGCCAGTTGAGTGCTATTCTGGAAAAGTACTGCGGCTCCATCCATGTCCGCGCAGGATGCCAGCAAACTGCCTCGGCGTTCAAAGGCAGGGCGATATTGGCGGACAACCCGACCATGGCCTGAACAATCGGAATCATGGCGAACCCGCCGGATATATGCCGCCCCGGAACGATCGTGAGCGCCTCCAGCTCTCGCTCCTCGACATCTTGCGCAACACCAAATCGATGGCCTTGTGGCGGCACAGGCATAGGTTCAGCAGGGTTCAGTCCGCACAAGTCAAACGTCAGCCCACTGACAAGCAGTTCAAGCCAGCCTTCCGCTTCATCGGGAGGGCGATAGCTGATATGGGCCGCAGCCCCGGCCATGTCAGTCGCGGACAGCAGGCGCTCAATATCGGTTGCAGAAGGACGCTTGCCCTTCGCAAACAACAAGGACAGACCAGTCTGGCTGGCTTGCGTGTCCAGGTTTACTCCCCTTTTCAATACGGCAGATACCGCATCGGTCCGCTAGAAACTTTGGCAGCAGTCCCGACCCCACGTCGAGTCCGCAGCAGGCAACACGATCCATAATGGATCAATCTTGATTCTAGAATATTCCCAACTTCATCCCCTCTCCGATCGACGCACCCAGGTTACCGCATTCTTCAAGTACTTTATCAGTCACGGTTTTCTCTGCCAAAATCGCTTCCGGCGTCTGCACATTGAAATTCGCAATCAACGATTCCGCAACCCGTTTCAAACGCCATCCCGTAACGATCCGGTCAATCTGCGCTTGTGCGCCGCGGCCGTCTGAACCGGCCGCAATGATCGTAGCATAAGGACGGCCTTCAACACGCCCAAGTAATGGATAGTAACAACGGTCGAACATTTCTTTCATCATACCCGTCACGCCCCCAAGGTTCTCGGGGCAGACGAAAAGGTAGCCTGCGCAATCGAGCAACAACTCCGGCGTAGCTTCGCCAGCATGAACAAGAAGCGCAGATTCACCTGCTCCCACGCAAGCGGCAGCTGCCATGGCTTGCGAAGCCCCGGTTCTGCTGTGCCAGACTATCGCAAGGTTCATTACCATCTCTCTGAAATACCTGATTTTCCTTCTTGAACCGGTCAGATATATGTTGATTGCTATGCCAGAGCGCTAGAACATTTCGCAATTGGTCTGTAAATTAACATCCTGCAATGACCAACCGATTGACATCCACTTCCTGGATCGAAAGCTCCCTGCGCGGCAAGAGCTGGCGTTGGCGCGGCGGTAATATGGAGCTGGACCACTCCGGGTTTGGGTTGGAAGATGATATTATCGCCCAAGTCCTCCTGTCCCGCGGTGTCCCGCGCGACGAGCTTGATCGCCATCGCTCCCCCTCCCTTCGAGACTTCCTTCCCGATCCTTCCGAATTCAGGGATATGGACGCGGCAGCCGATCGGCTTGCTCAAGCGATCCTGACGGGCGAGAAGATCACGGTCTATGGGGATTATGATGTAGACGGCGCAACCAGCGCAGCTTTGCTGATCAGGCTTATCTCCGGCCTTGGGCACAATGCGGATTACTATATCCCCGACCGGCTGCTTGAGGGATACGGACCTTCCGGCGAGGCGCTGGTGCGAATTGCTGAAGAGGGCTCAAGCCTGATCGTCACGGTTGATTGCGGCGCCATGGCCTATGACGCGCTTGGCATGGCCCATGCAGCCGGGGTCGATGTAATCGTCGTTGATCATCACAAATGCGCTCCAGAGCTACCCGTCACAGTGGCGCTGGTGAATCCCAACCGGCTCGATGAAAGTGACACAGGGGCCGCCCATGGGCACCTTGCCGCAGTTGGTGTCGCGTTCCTGCTGGCCGTGGCGACAGTGCGCACCTTGCGCCAGCGCGGCTTTTTCGAATCCCGTGCCGAGCCGGACCTGTTTTCCCTGCTTGATCTTGTCGCACTGGGGACGGTCGCAGATGTTGCTTCGCTGACGGGGCTGAACCGTGCCTTTGTCGCGCAGGGCCTCAAGATCATGGCCCGGCGCGAGAATACCGGCATGGCCGCTCTGATCGATGCGAGCCACCTTAATCGCGCGCCGATCTCCAGCGATCTGGGTTTCGCGCTTGGCCCGCGCATCAATGCAGGGGGACGGGTTGGCGAATCGACTCTTGGCGTGCGCCTGCTGACGACGGCGGATCCAGACGAAGCCGCCGACATTGCGCTGCAGCTTTCGCAGCTAAATGAAGAACGCCGCTCAATCGAGGCTGCCGTGCAGGAAGCCGCAGAACTCCAGATCGAAAAACAGCACAACCGCGCTGTCATGGTAATAGCCGGGCGGGGTTGGCACCCCGGCGTGATCGGTATCGTCGCGAGCCGGATCAAGGACAAAACCGGCAAGCCAACGCTGGTAATTGCCATGGACGAAGGCAGCGCAGGCCAAGCCAAAGGGTCTGGTCGCTCTATCCCGGGGGTGGACCTTGGTGCGGCCATCATCGCCGCACGCGAAGAAGGCCTGCTCGTTGCAGGCGGCGGACACGCCATGGCAGCGGGCCTGACCATCGAATCTGCAAAAGTGGAAGCATTCGCCGAATGGCTCGATACCAAGTTGGCGCGTGACGTCGCGGCCTCTTCGGCAGGGCAATCCCTGTCGCTGGACCTTGCTCTCGCTCCCGGCGGACTAACCCCCTCACTGGTCGAAACACTGGAGCGCGCAGGCCCGTTTGGCATGGGCTGGCCGGGTCCGCGCCTGGCGGTTGGCCCGGTGCGACTGGTAAAAGCCGACATTGTCGGCACAGACCACGTTCGGTTGATCGTGAGCGGGAAGGACGGAGCAAGTTTCAAGGCGGTCGCTTTCCGAACCGCGAGCAACGAGTTTGGCCAGACATTGCTGCACGGAACACGCGACAAGTGGCTCTGGCTTGCAGGCCGTGCCAAGATCGACGATTGGGGCAGCAAGCGGCAGGCAGAGCTCCACATCGAGGATGCCGCCTGGGCAGATGGATAATTCTATCTTGAGGGCTTGACCCTCCGCGATGCCTCTCCTAAGTGCGCGGCCTGCTCCGGGCGCAAGCTTTGGCATGGCCCCTTCGTCTAGCGGTTAGGACGCGGCCCTTTCACGGCTGAAACACGGGTTCGATTCCCGTAGGGGTCACCAAAGGAGCGATAGCCCGCCACAGCCGGCAGCAGCATTGCTTCATACGCTTTCCCCAAATTCGGCATCTTGCTGAAATATCCGCTGTTGAACGAAATATCCGCTGTTGAACGCTATATCCGCTGTTGAACGCTATATCCGCTGTTGAACGCTATATCCGCTGTTGAACGCTATATCCGCTGTTGAACACTGGCGGATTCCTGACAAGGTTCAGGTGAGACGGACAGCGAAGAGGCAAAGACCGCATGAAATCCCAACGCCCTTCCTTTTACAGGCGAGACGGGAACTCTTTTGTCCCGACCGGCCTTGGTATCAGCCCGTGGAACGGCACATCACAGGTTGGCATGGCGCTGGCTGGGCTGGCAGGTCATGTGCTTGATGGCGTACCCACCACCCAACCGATGATGACCATCCGCATCAGCATAGACATCCTCGGAACAGTTCCGCTCGAACCACTTGTTCCTGAAATAAGGATACTGCGGGATGGACGGCGCATGCAGGTTGTCGATGCTGAGTTCAGATCCGGCGACCGCCTTTGGCTGCGGGCAACGGCTGTCCGCGCGTGTCACACCGATAGCTCTGAACAGTTGGTTCCAGCCACCCGCCGCTTCTGGGAAGAGAGCGACCCCCACTATGAACATAACTGGTTCGAGGAACGGCACATCGATCTTGACAGGACACGTGCAGGGCCAGGCGCAATCTGGACGCGCTTTACAGCCAACATAGTCGAAGGCGAACCGATGGTCCCGTTGGCCGTTGTCGCCATGCTTGGCGATTTCGGCAACGGCACAGCGCCTCTTGTATCCATGACCGAGGCAACTCTGGCCAACCTTGATATAACGGTATGCACATCGCGAATGCCCAGGGGCGAATGGATGCTGATTGATGCCGACAGCGAAACGGCGGGCCTTGGGCTGGGATACAGCCGGTCCCGGATCGGAGACCAGCACGGAATGTTCGCAACCGCGCTACAATCCATCTTCATCGGCCCGCGCACAGCGAGCACCAATGTCAGCGTCTAGCCTTCCGGTTTAGCCTCTACCGCGATTGCCATTGCGAACCATCCTTGATCCCGGTCCTGCGCCGCAGACTTTCGGGTGCCTTTTTCCTGCAGATCCTTTGGTGTCTGCCTGAGTTCGAGGGACGCTTGCGGAACAATCGCAGAAGAATGAACCTCCCGGAGTGCATTTATGCAATTCCTGCGTTATGCAGGCCGCTAATCAAAGATATGGGAAAGAAGCAGATGGGCTCACCACATCCAAACCTGTCAGGCGCGGTAGAAGCACCGGTTGAAATGTCGACAGAGCCATACATCTCGGAAGATTATGCCCGCGAAGAACGGGAAAAACTCTGGCTCAAGGTATGGCAAGTTGCCTGCCGAGAGGAAGAAATCCCTAATATAGGGGATTACTACACATACGAGATTCTAGATCAGTCGGTCATCGTGGTCCGGACCGGCGAGGACGAAATTTCGGCCTATCACAACGCATGCCGGCATCGGGGGCGCAGACTGACCAAGGGATGTGGACATACCCCGCATTTCCATTGCCCCTATCACGGCTGGCAATACAACCTTCAGGGTGACAACACGCACGTCCTCAACAAAGAGGACTGGAGCGATAGCCTCGATGAGCAGAGGCTACGCCTCAAAGGCGTTAAGCTTGGGCGATGGGCTGGCTTTGTTTTCATAAATTTCGATCCAGACTGCGAATCGCTTGAGGACTTCCTTCAGGAGGTTCCTTATTGGATTGGTCCCTTTCAGGTGGAGCGGATGCGCTACAAATGGCGCCAATGGCTGCGAATGGACTGCAACTGGAAAGTTTCGGTCGAGGGCTTCATCGAAGGCTATCACTCCGAAACAACACATCCCCAGACCAGAAAACTCTCCGATGCCATTACTTGCGGCAGTTCCGAGGGCCTGCACGGACGCATGTTTCAGGTCGGCGCGGCCGGCGGCGGCATTGGAACGGGCGTCGGCAAGAAATCCAAAGTTGACGTTCGCGAGGCGCCTTATATCGGCTTGAAGATGCAGAAGGAAACCGTCTGGACGCTGACGACCGATACCTTCATCGAAGCGGCCCGCCAACTTCCAGAGTTGCTCCCGGAAGATGCGACGGCTCAGGACGTTAGTATGAAACTGTTCGAGACCGCCATCAAGATCGACGCCGAACGCGGTGTCGACTGGCCTTCGGTTGATCCGGAACACCTCGCCCATAGTGGCATCAACTGGCATGTCTTCCCGAACACGGCGCTTCTGCCGAACATGACCTTTTGCATGGGCTTTCGCATGCGCCCGGACGGCTTCAATCCTGACAGCTCGATCATGGAGATTTTCGCACTGGAGCGCTACCCAGAGGGTGAGGAGCCTGAAACGCAGTGGGAACACAAGCCCGAACACGATGAAGATAGCTGGCCCTTGTTGGTCAGGCAGGATTTCAAGAATTTCACTGAAATCCAGCTGGGCATGAAGTCCGTTTCACTTGCCGACGGCGGGATGACACCCAACCCGCTCCGGGAAGCCTGCGTCATCAATTTCCAGCGCAATCTTGCCGCCTATATGGACCGCCCCGGTCCAAAACCACTGGAGCCGGGAAAGTGATGGCAATGGCCCCGTTTTCTGACAAGCGTTGCGTTTGACGACCCGCGCCAGATGCCAGTTACCAGTCGCAGATGGGGTTTCAGTGAAAGTCCCGCGATTTCGGAATAATGCGGACATTGCGGGGATGGCTTGGGCGCGGAGGGCTTCGCTGCACTGGCCTGTCGATATGATCCGCCCGGTCGCGGTCCGGTTCAAGCACATCATCTGAAAGACCAAGCAGCGCGTCCGTTGCATCTTCCAGATTTGCGGCGATCACATGGATCACCTCATCGTCATATTCCACCCGCCCGCGTATCTCCAACAGCCGCGCGCCCATGACCACGCGGCGGAATTTCTCCATCATATCCGGCCATACGACGACATTGGCCACACCGGTTTCATCCTCGATGGTGATGAAACACACCCCCTTGGCACTTCCCGGCCGCTGCCGGATCAGCACAACGCCCGCGACATGGACCATGGAACGGAATTTGCGCTTGCGCAGGTCAGCGGCGCGTACAAAGCCTCGCTCACCAAGCCCTGCGCGCAGAAAAGCCATGGGATGCGCTTTAAGGGACAAGCGCTGCGTCTGATAATCGGCGACAACTTCTTCGGATAGCGGCATGGCAGGAAGCTGCGTGGGCGCAGTCTCCGCTCCCTCGTCACGCGCAGCCATCGCCGCAAAAAGCGGCAGGTCCGGCACAGCGACCAGACTGCGTGCATCCCACAAGGCCTGCCGACGGGGCAAAGCAAGCGAAGAAAAGGCATCGGCACTTGCAAGCCGCTCGATCATCGCCGGGGACAACCCTGCCTGCTCCTTGAGCGAAGCGACATCGGCAAAGCATCCGCCTGATTCCCGCGCTGCGACAAGCCTTGCTGCGGCATGTTCGGGAAAGCCATCAATTTGACGAAACCCCAGACGCAGGGCGATATCCCTGCCCTGCGTCTGCAATGTGCAATCCCAGTCCGAGCAATTCACATCGGCAGGCAGCACGGTCACACCATGTTCGCGCGCATCGCGCACGATCTGCGCGGGCGCGTAAAAACCCATCGGCTGAGAGTTGAGCAACCCGCAAGCAAAAGCGGCGGGGAAATGGCATTTCAGCCAGCTTGAGACATAGACAAGATGCGCGAAGCTGGCGGCATGGCTTTCGGGAAAGCCATATTCGCCGAAGCCCTTGATCTGGTTGAAGCAGCGCTCGGAAAAACCGGGGTCGTAGCCGCGCGCCACCATGCGGCCGACCATCATGTCTTCCAGCTCATCCACCATGCCGCGTGAGCGGAACGTCGCCATCGCCTTGCGCAGCCGATTAGCCTCGCCGCCAGAGAACTTCGCGGCATCAAGCGCGATCTTCATCGCCTGTTCCTGAAAGATCGGAACACCCAGCGTGCGCGCCAGTATCGAGGAAAGCTCATCCGGCGGGCCATGACTGGACGCAGGCGCTGGAATCTCCACCGGTTCAGCCCCGCGCCGCCGCTTCAGGTACGGGTGGACCATGTCGCCCTGGATCGGACCGGGCCGCACAATCGCGACCTCGATGACAAGGTCGTAAAACTCGCGCGGGCGCAGGCGCGGCAACATGTTCATCTGCGCCCGACTTTCAACCTGGAAGACGCCAAGGCTATCCCCCTTGCACAGCATGTCATAGACTTCCGGATCCTCGCGCGGGACCGTGGCCAGTGTCAGTTCACGCCCATGATGCGCGCTCAGCAAGTCAAGACATTTGCGAATGCAGGTAAGCATGCCGAGCGCCAGCACGTCGATCTTGAGGATACCCAGCGCATCTATATCGTCCTTGTCCCACTCGATGAAACTGCGCTCGGGCATGGCGCCATTGCCAATCGGAACCGTTTCGGTAAGCGGCCCTTCAGTAAGGATAAAACCACCGACATGTTGTGATAAATGGCGCGGCATTCCAATCATTTGCTCAGTTAATCTCAGAACTCTCCGCAAATGTGGATCGGACATGTCCATGCCGGTTTCAGCAGCGTGTTTTTCGCCTACCTCCTTACCGTAACTGCCCCAGACCGTGCGAGCGAGCGCACCGGTTACATCCTCTGACAGCCCCATCGCCTTGCCCACCTCACGGATCGCCATGCGCGGACGGTAATGAATAACCGTTGCGCACAACCCGGCCCGGTGGCGGCCATATTTGCGGTAGATATACTGGATCACTTCCTCGCGCCGCTCATGCTCGAAATCGACATCGATATCGGGCGGCTCCTTGCGCTCCTCGGATATGAAGCGGTCAAACAGAAGCGCGTGTTTTTCAGGATCGACAGAAGTGATCTCAAGGCAATAACAGACCGCCGAATTGGCGGCGGAACCACGTCCCTGGCACAGGATCGGCGGATCTTGCCCGCGTGCAAAATCGACGATGTCCTTGATGGTCAGGAAGTAACGCGCAAGATTGAGTTTATCGATCAGTGCCAGCTCGCGAATGAGCGTTTCGCGCACAGCCTCAGGCGTGCCCTCTGGATAATTCCTGACCGGATAGCGCGCTTTCGCCCCCTCCCAGGTCAACCATTCCAGATGTTGCTGCGAAGTGCGGTCTTGAGGATAGCTTTCCTCCGGATATTCATATTGCAGCTCGTCAAGGCTGAAATGGCAAGCATCAGCCAGGTCTCGCGCCGCTGCGATGGCGTGGGGCCAGCGCGCGAACAGGCGGACCATCTCTTCCGGCGATTTGAAGTGCCGCTCTGCATTGGCTTCAAGCAAAGCGCCCGCCCGCGCAACCGTTGTCCTGTGCCGGATCGCGGTCATGATGTCCTGCAACGGGCGGCGCTCGGGCGCATGATAAAGCACATCATTGGTGGCAAGGATCGCAAGGCCGTTTGCTTTGGCCAGTGCATCCAGCGCCTCGATCCGGGCAATGTCGTAGCCCTTGTAGAAAAACGACGCGGCGATGTGCCGTAAGGTGGGAAGCTGGCGCGTGAGGTTGGGGAGAAGCTTTTCAACCGTACTCTTGAGTGACGGCTCAGGGACAAGGCTTAATCTTGGCCGTTTCGCGTTACCCCTGCAAAGGCAGGAGGCCACCTTCTTATCTGCCCCCCCGCCTGCGCGGGAATGACAATCCAGATCGAAAACCTGCTCCAGATCCCGCGGCGGAATGAGGACAAGTTGCACCCCATCTGCATGATCCGCCAGCATCGCCAGCGAGATTTCGCAAGCGCCCTTCTCCTGCCACTCACCGTCCAGACTCTTCATCCGCCCCGCCGAAATCAGGCGGCACAAGCGGCCATAGGCAGCGCGGTCAGCAGGATAGGCAAGAAAGGCCAGCCCTTCGACCGTTTCGATCCGGCAACCAATCACCGGCTGCAATTTGAGCGCCCTCGCCTCGGTATGGGCACGCACAACCCCGGCCATGGAATTGGCATCGGCAATACCCAGCGCATCATAACCGAGCATGCGGGCTGTCACGGCCAGATCGGCCGCCTGCGATGCACCGCGCAGAAAGCTGAAACAGCTTGCCAGCCCCAGCTCGACAAAGGGCGCCCGTTCAGGTGGGCCAATCGCCTCAGTATCAATGCCTGGCCGGTGTTTTTCGGGCGTAAGCGGAGCTTCAGGCATGGTCCTTACCCGCACATGCCCTGAAGGAACCATTCCGGCGCGCCGCCCACTTTATCATTCCCGCGTCCGTCTCCGGCTATCCCGTTGCGATAGATCCAGAAGCGACAGCCTTCTTCGTCCTCGACCCGGTAATAATCGCGCAGCCGCACAGACGAGCGTTCGCGCCACCATTCAGGTGCAATCCGTTCCGGCCCTTCGGCCCGCGCGATTTCATGCACCTGCCCACGCCATCGGAAGCGCCGCGGCAAGCCATCGGGACTGGCATAGAGCACCGCGATAAATTCCGGTTTATCCAGTATTTTCAATGGTCTTTTATGGAATTCAAAGGTTTCTTGTGAAGATTTCTCTGGCTCAAGTGCCGGGCGCCAGGTTTGCGCGCGCTCTGGCACATGGCTGGCACGTGGGACCGGCCGCCGCACAGCCGCTGGCCCAAGCCGCACGACAAGCCGATCGATACAGGCAGACAGGCTGGTGCCATGGCCCTCTGCCGCCACCTCGAAATCCCCCTGCGCCAGTGCCAGATCTTCGCTCCAGGTGCTGCGCATACGCACCATCTCTATCCCGAAACCGGCATCGACATCATCAAGCTTGCGTCCAAATAGCCCGGCAATATGGCCGGCATCGCGGCTCGGCGCTGCCAATTCGAGCCGGCGCATCACGACATCACCATCGACTTTCCACATCGCCAGCTCGAGTCTGCGCGCGCCCAGCCCCCTGCCCTCCAGTGTGCGCACCATGTCTTCAGCCAGATCGGTTACCACCCGGTCCAGAAGACCTCGATAGCGGATCGGTTCCAGCAAGCGGCGTTGGACGAGCGGCGCTTGCCAGCCCAACACCGGCAGCAAAGGCTCAGGCACAAGACCCAAAAGCTGGTCCATGCGCACCAGCGGGTTGGCCGCAGGCGCATGGCGATTGCGGAACCGGCGGGCCAGTGCATCGCGTGCAACACCGCCCAGATCGCCGATCCGTTTGAGGCCGAGCCGCCGCAGCACCAGCAGCACATCCTCATCAAGCCGGAGCGCAGCCACGGGCAAGGCGCCAAGCCGCCTGGCCATGTCATCCGAGGGACGCAAGATCGCGTGCTCACGTTTCTCATTGCCAGCCCCATGATGAGCCAATGCCCAGGCCGCGCCCGCTGTCGGCGCGATGGCAAGCCGCGCTGCCAGCGAGCGCTGCGCCAACTGCTGTTTCGCATCATCCAGCAGCGCTTCTTCTCCGCCGAAGAGATGCGCTACACCTGTAATGTCGACAACCAGCCCATCGGGCGGGTCCTGCGCGCTCCACGGCCCCCAGCGCTGCGCCCACAGCGCCAGCTTTTCAAGGAAAGCCAGGTCGCCTGCCGGGTCCGACGGAGCCGTCGCAAGCTTCGGGCACAAAGTTCGCGCATCGGCCAGCATCATACCCGGCGCGGCACCGGCTTCCAGCCCGGCGACATTGGCTGCGGCAATGCGGACCCCGCGCGCGGTTTCCACAACCAGAGCCAGCGGAGCGGCATCCGCGCCCTCCCCTTGCAACAGCCCTTCAGGCGCTAATGTTTTCTGGCGCCAGCGATCGATTGCCAGCTGTTCCAGCCAGATCGCCATGATGCGGCGATGCAACTGGCCGGGCGCTGCATCCGGCAGCGACGAGCCTGTCTGCTTCATCACGCAATATCCATTCACCGGGGGGATGACTGCGGGCGCGAAATAACTCAGCCCGCCATGAAGGGGTTCCGGGCGCCTGGACATTCCAGCGCGGGCGCCCGGAAGGCTCAGGCCGCACTTTCCAGCGCATACGCGCCGAGGACAGATCCCGCGCCGCATCAAGCCGGACCAGCCAGAACGGAACACCATGCCTTTCCGCAGCAAGACTGAGGCGGCGCGAAGCGGTGAAGGACAGTGCAGCAGGATTTCCTGCGATCTCTCCGATCACAAAGGCAAAGTCGCGGCAGCGCAGCCCCTCCTCCAATGCGAACAGAGTATCTTCAGGACTATCCGCGGCGACATGGATCAACCGATGGCGAAGGCTGCGCGGCAGACCGGGGCGATAAGGACGCCCCGTGCGCCGCAAGGCTTCGCGATCCTGCACCCATAGCCAAGAACGTTGATCCGGCGCATCGGCCAGTGGATCGGCACTGGCACTGCCCATCCGGTCCAGCGCCAGAGCAAGCGCCAGCGCCGCGCCACTCGCTTCACGGGTGGCTGCGAATATCTCGCCATGCGGGGTCTCATGACTGGCAAGACCCGGCTGCCACTCCGCCGCGCGAACAGAGCTGTGGCTTGTGAATTGAGGCAGGTTGGCTTTCATCGAATCACATCTCAAAGGAACATATGTTCTATTTATGTTCTCATTTGAGATGATGCGCCACCCCCTTTTTCACACCTTATCCAAGAAACCGAAAAAACCTGTCAGCCCAGCAAGGACGGAAAGAGTCCAAACAGCAGAATAAGCCCCACCGCAATCGGCGCCAGCCATGCGACCAGTCCCCGCCAGATACCAAAACCACCACCAGTCAGCCCGCTTTCCGCTTCGATCAACTGCCGATCAGCCCGCCAGCCGACAAAAATTGCCAAGCCTAACCCTGACAGCGGCAGCAGCACCTTGCCCGTCAAACCATCCAGCGTATCGAGAATGTCGGTATCGGAGAAAATCCCCCAGAAGCCGAGCAAGCGAACATCCGACCATGTTCCATAGCCCGCCACGCAGGCGATCCCGACAAGGAACGCAGCCAAGGCGACCAGCAATGCCGCTGCCTTGCGCCCCAGTCCAAACCGGCGCTTCACCCACTCCACCGGCCCTTCAAGCAGTGAAATCGAGCTGGTCAGCGCGGCGAAGAAAATCAGAATGAAAAAGGCAAGGCCGATCAGCGAGCCGCCCGGCATCGCCTGAAATGCCACCGGCAAAGACTGGAAAATCAGTGAAGGGCCAGCCGCCGGATCAAGCCCGGCACTGAACACGATAGGAAAGATCATCAGCCCGGCCAGAATGGCAACGCCGGTATCCATCACCGCGATCAGCCCGGCGGTAGGCGCCAGCCTGACACCGGGCGAGACATAGGAGCCATATGTAATCATCGCCGCCGAACCGAGGCTGAGCGAGAAAAAGGCCTGCCCCAGCGCCTCGTTGAGAACACCGGGCGTCAACTTTGAGAAATCGGGCGTGAACAGGAACGTTACCGCCTTACCAAACTCGCCCGTAAAGGCGCCATAGATGGTGATGAGGACAAGCAGCACGAAAAACCCCGGCATCAGCCAGCCTGCCGCCTTTTCGATCCCGTCATGCACACCAATCGCCAC
>JAHRVR010000164.1 GCA_019090585.1 Sphingomonadaceae bacterium | reverse complement strand
GAGCTACTAACCCGGTATGCAAAGCCATGTCTCGGCGGCGCGGTCCAGACAGCTTACTCTGGGTGAAGTGCTCATGCGGTAAGATCAGCCAGGCCGGGAATGGCACGGCGCGCGGCGTCGTAATCAATACCGTCTTTCCCCCTTGCTCTGCGTTCAAGGTCTGCCAGCGAGGTTATCTGCGCTTCGGGCGGCACCGGAGTTTTATCTGCAATACTCGCCCAGAAAATGGATAGCAGCTTCACCGCCAGAATCGGATACCGACTGTAAAACAGGCGTTCCCAGCTCGCGTCGGTCAAGGGATCACGCCATCCGATGCGATGGGTGAGATGATAGCTTTTTGCACCTTCAACAAAGCCCATGCGTCCGCCAGCGTTGCACAGACGCAGCGCACATTCGCGATGCTCATTCTGCTCGATCCGTTCATCGAACCCGCCCGACGCAAGAAACAAATCGCGTGGGACAGAAAAATTCGCTCCTGAAGCGGCAGCCCACAGAACCGTGCAATCCGGGTGCTCCTTCAGCGCCATGATCTCCAACTCATAGAGCTTTCTGGGGCCAGCGCCGGGATAGACACCAGCTGTGGCCCGCTTTTCAATCGAAGCAAAATCTTCCTCGATCTGGAGACGCGTAACCTTGAGCCGCTCCCGCTCCCGGTCGCTCATGGCGTTCACGCGCTCGGCTTCTTCGGGACGCGGAGTGGCTGTTTCCGGATTCAGAAAAAATCGTGTGCAGCGCAAATTGTAAGTATCACCCCGGCCCAGAAGACCGGGCCGCGCCGCGTGGGCGGCCAGATGGCGCTCTACAAACTCCCGGTGCGCAAGCGTGTCGCCATCGAGGAATATCAGCACATCTCCTGTCGCTTGCGCCGCACCGGCATTCGAGGCTGCCGACCGTCCCTTGGGAGCCGTGTGGGTAATCGCTGTAAGCGGTAGCCGCTCGCGGAATTCCTCAACAACGCGGGCCGTATGATCGCTTGAGCCGTCATTCACGACCACGGCTTCGGCCATCACCGTCTGGCAAGCCAGCGACGTCAGAGTGAGCGCAAGCCGGTCTGCCTCGTTCAGGCTACGGATAACGACGCTGCACTTCATGACCTGTTGATCCCCCTATATATGATCCTGGATCGGCCTGTCTTTGCGGACCGGCGACTACAGATCAAGTGCGCAGCGCGGCGGTTTCACCATCACCGCCGCTCTGGTCAAGAACTCTCGAGGAAAAATTGCCGACCGAACGCCTCCATTGTCCGGCTTGGTATGGGCACGCGGCCTGTGTTAAGCGCGTGAAACCGAGGTCGGACATACCGATCAATGCCTGAACCACCTCCCGAGGCTGCCTTTGAAGCGACTGAATATCTTTGCAAAGGGCAACCTGGACGTGCGCGACACGCTTCATTCACTTGAGCTGTCCGGCGAAGTCAGGTGGAATGGAATCAATCAGCTACTGCGCGAAAACGGGTCTGGCATTTCCGCCCGTGTGAAACATGAAACCTCGCTGGGAAGCGAGGCAACGGCCAATGCGACCGGAGAAATTCCTGAGGCCCTCATCAATCGGGAATTACCGCTTGGTTCCTATCCCCCGAGCATACAATTCAGCCGCGCAATCTTTGACTTCAAGGCCGATGTCTATGTCCTGTCGATACAGCCAGACCTGCAAATTCAACCGGCAAGACATCGACACGGCGGGTTTCTTTTCCATCCCGATGGGCTGCAGCAATGGGAAGAAACCGACCGGCAATGGCTGATGCGTGAATTCGCTTCGCAGCCACGGACCGAGCCGGATGCCGCGATGCTGGCACTGGAAAATCTGATCGGAAAATTGCGGACCGTCAGCGATGCCCCAATCCTGATCTATAATGTTTCGAGCCTTGTGCCGGGAGAAACGATACACTGCTACGCCGGTCTGGAAGACATCCTCTCCACCCGCATCAAGCACTTTAACCTCGCTCTGATCGAACTGTCGCAGCGAACCGGAATTTCGATTGTCGATGTCGACCGTATCGTTGCCGAAACCGGAGCTGCGGCCATGAAGATCGACACCACGCACCTGACCGAGCAGGGTTGCCGGGCGGTTGCCGAAGAAGTGGTGCGCATCCTGCAGGACTATGGCTGCATTCCCGAGGCGGCGACGAAAGCATGAGTGCATTTCCCTCAATCGAGATAATCGCTCAGGTCGATGCCGCCGAGCAAGGCGGGGTGAAGACCGGTGTGGAGTTTCTCGGCGGCTGCCTGAAGGCCGTCCGCAATGGGGTTCAGCAGCCCATCAAGCTGGCCTTTGCAGACCCCGCCGCGGAGGCCAGCAAGATTCCCCCGGCCCGAATCTTTATAACATCAATGCAAGTTGAACTGGCGCGGCCAAAACGAACACGAGAGGACATATTTGAACACTGGGCCGGCCACCTCAAGGAATTGCAGAAGCACTCTGCTCTGGTCTTCTTGTGCACCATTTTTCGCAATGTCTCGAACCAGGGCGCATCAGGCGATTCGATCGACGTGCTCGCACGTATTCGCGAACTCAACCTTATCGCGGTCAAGCTTTCCCATGCGCTCGGCATCAAGGTCATCGATATCGATCGAACGATGGCCCATTTCGGCGACAGAGTTCTGCTGTCCGATTTCCGCATGCGCAGCCCCCGCGCGACTGATGCCTTTGCTCACACGGTTGCATCGGCAATCCTCGCTGCCGGTCCGGACGATCTGATCGATCCGATGGATCAGGAAAAAGCACGCAAGGCACTTGGTGACATCGATTCACTGCCACGTCTGATCCGCCGCAGGGAAGATGCACGGCGACAAAGGGCCGAGGCAAATGGATAGAATTGCCGCTTTGCGGTCAATGATGTTGATCCGCACCTTTGAGGCGCGGCTGATGGATCGTCCCGATCACGGCTTCCAGCTGCTCTCGGCCGGTGAAGAGGCCGTCGCTGTTGGCGTTTGCAATGCACTATCCCCGGATGATCAGCTGCTTTGCAGCGGCCGCTCGATAGGCCCGGCCCTTGCACGTGGACTTGAGTGCGCGATGGTCATGGCTGAACTTTTGGGCAAGACGACAGGCACCAACCAGGGGCGAGGTGGCCGTGGTCATCTGGCGAGACCGGATTCAGGATTTTTCGGAGCACATGCGGTTGTCGGCGGCAATCTGACAATTGCGGCGGGGGCTGCCCTTGCCGCGCAGCAAGCCGGTGAAAATCAGGTAATACTGTGTCTGTTCGGCGACGGCGCCTGCGGGTCGGGTGCGCTTCACGAGACCATGAACATTGCCGCCTTGTGGAATCTGCCGCTTGTGCTCGTATGCAACAACAATGGCCTTTCTGTCTCCACTCCGCCGGCGCAGGCCCTTGCTCCCAGCCCGCTATCGAGCCTTGCTGGCCCATTTGGCATAGCCCATGCGACAATCGACGGGATGGACGTGGAACACGTGGCGCAGGCAACCGGAAACTTCGTCGATCAGGCCCGCCGCGGTGAAGGTCCGGCCTTTCTCGAATGTCTGTCCGAACGTTTCTCCAGCCATTCAAGTGCGACCCGCGATACGCGTTCCAATGGTGAGCTTGAGGCTGTCCGCGCGCGCTGCCCCATCGAATCTTACGCAAGCACTTTGCAAAAGACGGGCCTGATTGACGCGGCTGGCACCGCAGAGTTGTGGGCCGATGCCGCAGCAGAAATCGAGCGAGCACTTGCACAAGCCGATGCGGCGCCCTTCCCTGATCCCGCAGCGGTGCTGGCCGATGTCTGACAAAACCGCGACCGCCACCAAGCGCCTATTCTATCGTGAGGCGATTATCCGCGCGCTTTCCGAGGAAATGGAGCGAGATCCCAAACTGATCCTGATGGGGCAGGACATCGGGCCGTTCGGGGGTTCCTACAAGGAATTCGCCGGTTTGCAGCGCCGCTTCGGCAAGCAGCGGGTGCGCGATACTCCGGTTGCAGAGGCGTCCATGGTTGGCCTCGGCGTTGGGGCCAGTGCCATGGGCTGGCCCTCGCTTGTCAACATCACGTATATGGACTTCCTGATGCTGGGGCTGGACCCGCTGGTGAATTTCGCGGCCAAGGCGAAGTTCAAGACAGCGGGGCAGATCCGCGTCCCGCTGGTGGTCAAAACCACCGCAGGGGCGAAAGATCAGGGCGTTGCCCATTCGCAATGTATCGAAAGCTGGCTGATGGGCGTGCCGGGATTGAAAGTGGTTGCCCCATCGAGCTGCTCAGACGCATACGGACTGCTCAAATCGGCTCTGCGCGAAGAGGGGCCAGTTGTCTTTATCGACCACAAGAAGCTGTTTCCCACCTCCGGCGAGGTTTCCGTGAAGGACGTCACGGTGCCGATTGGCCAGGCGCGGATTCTCAGGCAGGGCGATAAGGTCACTCTGACAACGCACAGCTATATGACCCGGATCGCGATGGAAGCGGCCGAAAGACTGGAAGAAGCTGGCATCGGCGTGGAAGTGATAGACCTGGT
>JAHRVR010000163.1 GCA_019090585.1 Sphingomonadaceae bacterium | reverse complement strand
ATCGACGATCCTGCAGTTTGCTATTTCGGCTCTCGGCGTTCTGATCTTCGCGGGACTGACGGCATACGATACGCAGCGTCTGAAGATGCAGTATCACCAGCTTGCCGGCACTGAGTTCGCCGGAAAGGCTGTTATCATGGGGGCGCTGAGCCTCTATCTGGACTTCATCAATATGTTTCAGTTCCTGCTCTTTTTCCTGGGTGGCCGCGAGTAAGGTTGAATTCATCTCTGGCAGTTATCGTGCCCGGCGTGCAGTTTGTCGCGCCGGGCATTTTCTTTTTCCCGGACTAGCGGTAGGGCGGCAAGAGTTTTCGGGGGACGGGTCAGTGAATATCTTGAGATTCAAGCGGTTTGCATTCGCAGCTTCGGCAGCAACGCTCGTTGCCGTAATCGCTGCGTGTGCGCCCAAACCGGATCCGGTCCTGCCACCGCCGGTTGCGCGCACCCCGCAGGCGCCTTATCCGCCAATGGGTGCAGCTGCGAACCTCACCACGCCGCGCGCTCTTGCCGATGGCACAAGGCTTACCGTCAATCACGGCCTTACCGCTGAACAGGCGGCCTGGAACTTGCGCTCTGCCTATAATGTCGCGGCGTTGAACTGCCAGAAGCCGAAACATGCCTCGATCCTGAGCAACTACGCTGCATTCTTGAAAGCCAACAGGCCTCAACTGGCATCGATCAACCGTTCACTCGACAAGACATTCAAGGCGAAATACGGCGGCGATTACATCCGCAAAAGGGAAGCGTTCCAGACCCGGGTTTACAACTATTTTGCGCTTCCACCGGTCATCCCGGCCTTTTGCGATGCGGCTTTGGTTGTCGGGCGGGAGTTGCGAGGGATCGCGCCATCAACATTCCGATCTTATGCGCCCAGCGGCCTTGCCAGGCTGGAATCGGTCTATCGCGATTTTTTTGATCGCTATGACCGTTATCGTGCGGATCTGACAGTTTGGGAAGCGCGCTACGGCATGCGGTAGCGGTTCGGCTCGGTCAGTTTCCGGCTCGTACTCATGCAAAACAAGCGGGTTGGCCGTCGGCCAAAAAATGTTCTTTCAAGCGGTAACTCCCTTCGCTAAGGCGGCCGCTCGCGCATAAGCCGAGCCGGCCTCGCGCGGTTCATGCTGGGACGGGGCCGTAGCTCAGTTGGGAGAGCGCGTCGTTCGCAATGACGAGGTCAGGGGTTCGATTCCCCTCGGCTCCACCAGCCACAGTCTCCAGTTTCGCCGGACGTCATCAGAGTGTCCTCAAAGCCCACCTTACTGCGCGACATCGCAGGCAGGGCGTGGTCGCGCAGAGCGAAAACGGGCGCTTGTCGGCGTAGTTTTCTCGCCTTGTGTCCATGCCAGATTTTCGGTGCCACGCATTTCGGAAATTGCGTTGCCGACTGACAGGCTGATGCGGCCCGCCGGGAATTCGGCGAGCCGCAATGATGTGTTGCCGGATCGAATATCGGCGGAGGCCGATTTTGCGCCGCCTTCCAAGGCTGCCGCGATCGCCAATTACAACAAGGATTTTCCCTGCCCATTGCCAATCGAGACAACCTCACCGACCACGCCAACTATGGCCCGCTGATCCGAAGCATCTGCGCCGTGCTATCCGGCACCCAAGCCGTGCGGCAACCGTCCGTTCTGTGCTTCCGGGTTAATCCCAGCGAATATGCAACTCGTCCACAGCGATGACGTTGCCCGCATGATATTTGGGAGGCTTTGCCGGATCGAGCCGCCACGTCGGAAGGCGTGACAGCATCTGGCGATAGACTGTCTGCAATTCGATGCGCGCCAGATGCATACCCACGCACCGGTGGACGCCGCCGCCGAAGGCGAGGTGTGCTTTGGAGTCGCGACTGAGATCGAATTCCGTCGGATTCTCGAACTTGCGCTCGTCAAGCCCGGCACCTGCGAGAAAAACGACCAGCTGATCGCCTTCCTTGAGGCCGAAACCGCCAAGCTGGGTGTCTTCCGCAACTCTCCGCATGGGCACGACAAAGCTGTAACGCCGGAGCATTTCTTCTACCGCATCGGGGATCTGCGAAGGATCAGCGCGCAGGCTTGCCTGAAGATCGGGATTCTCGGCGAGGTGGCGCACGGCATAGCCCATTGCGTTGATCACGGTATCAAGACCCGCGATGAACAGCAGGACCGCATAGTCCTCCATCAAGTCCATCGTCATCGGCTTGCCGTCGACTTCCAGCCCCCACAGAGCGCTGAGAATGTCATCGCGTCGGTCATCTTTGCGCGCGAGGATGTCATCTTTCAGCGTATCGGCAACCTTGCGCAGCATCATCGGCATATTGTCCGGTCCGTGAACCGGGATCAGGACCTCGTGAACCAGCTCGCGGAACTCGGCGAGGCGTTCCACAGGCAGTCCCATCATGTCCAGGAACACCGTAACCGGAAGCGGTTCGGCGATCGCGGAAATGAATTCGCAGTGTTTCTGGTCAACGACCGCATCGATCAACTGGTCGGTGAGCTCGCGGATCTTGTCCATTTGCTTCATCGCGGACTTGGGCGAGAATGCCTTGGCGAGCGGTTTGCGCATCTCCGTGTGTACGGGAGGATCGACCGAGACGGGCACCAGCTGAGGGATGCGCGGCATGTCATCGGGCATCAGCTTCATCAGGGCCTCGATCTCCTTGCGCTGACGCATACTGCTCGAGAACACTTCGGTCTGGCGCAGTGCTTCGGAGACCTCTTCAAAGCCCAACGCAACCCAGGCACCGCCGTTGCGCGGCGTCCAGAATACCTTGGGGGCAGTATCAAGAAGTTCAAGGACGCGCCGATGCGGATTGGCAATCAAGCCCTCGTCGTGCCGAAAGTCGAAATCAAAAACCGCCTTCTCAGGGACATGCCCGGGCTTTTCTGTTAGTTGGTTCAGAGCCATATCGTCTCGCCATCCTGCAGTTGTTTTGCCAGTACAAGTTCTTCGAAGAACTTATGAGCTGCTATATACCATAGGCGGCCTGCTTGGAAGTGGAATCGCACTCTAAAGTTGCCTCGCGAACCGGATTTGAGGTGTTTTGCGTAATTACGGATTTTGACGCCGCCGCAACAGCTGCGGCTCTGATGATCGCCGGCGTGATATTGTTGAACTTATCGACGTCGGCCGGGATGGCACGCGACGCCGCTAATCAAGGCGTTGAGGGCCATGGAGGTGGTTTCAGCATAGCCCGATGCCTGGGCCGCACGTGTCAACGCGATGGGGTGGCGGAGCATCTGAACCAAGGGAGCCAATCGGTGCTGGGGCGGCAATATTGCTTGTAAATCGCCGATCTTCCTGCGCTACATTGTTTTCGAGGACTGCGCCGAACGCTGCGAGGTGATCGCTGCGGTGGGTATCGCGGACTTGTTGTTGAAGACGCAAAGGAGAAGAGGATGTTGCTTGAGCTTGAACGACTGACGCCCAAGGTTGGGTTGGCGGTTTCGGGGATCGACATTCGCGCACCGCTTGCCGATGAAGACCAGAAAGCGCTTTACCGCGCCTATCTCGATTCCGGAGTGTTACTCTTCAGGAATCAGCCGCTCGAACCCGAACAACTCATCAACTTCAGCCGGATTTTCGGCGATCTCACGATCCATCCGATTGAATCAATTCGGCTGCGGAAGCATCCCGAGATCATCAAGCTTGGATCGGAGGGAAAGCCAGACGCCGTGGATGACGGAAGCGGGCCGGCCGGCTCGGTCATATGGCACAGCGACATGAGTTATACGTCGAGCCCCAACGCTGCCGCTGTTCTGCATGCGATGGTAGTGCCGCCCAAGGGCGGGCAAACTGGCTTTATTGATACCGCAGCGGTCTATGACGCGCTTTCTCCCGATCTGCGCGAAGAAATCGAGGGGCTGGAGGTGCGCCATGATTTCGGCGACGTGATCGGCAAGCAACTGGCTGCGATGGACGATGACGAGACTTGCGATGTGGGAACCCTTACATTCGATCCCGTCATCCATCCGCTCGTCTCGGTCCATTCGGAGACCGGACGCAAGTCAGTCAATCTCAGCCCCTTGTTCGCCAAGGACGTGATCCAGGAAACACCCTCTGGAAAAGATCTGCTCGAACGGCTGACTGCTTTCGCGACGCAACCGGAATTCTTCTATTTCCATGACTGGAAAATCGGGGATACCATTTTGTGGGACAACCGCCGCACCCTGCACAGTGCGCCGGGGTACGACAAACGTCACACCCGGATCATGTACCGCACGACCATCGGCGCGCCCCCAAGCTGAGGGGAAGCTGGACCTCGCCTGGGCTTGCCGAAAATGGCGGTCCTGGTCGACTGGAAACGCGCTAGTAGGGTTCCGAGCTATACAGGACCATTCCGCCCGTGTGTGGAATGGTCCTGACAGCCGAGCGTGCGCGAAACTTCCCTTTGACGGCGTCCGGCGCGGCGTAATGCCCCGGCGTGTGCCAGCCAATTCGTCGTCGGCGCGCTGACTCCTACCTTCGACCTGTGCGAACCGAGAGACGGAAATATCGGGGACGTAACCAACCCGTCGATATCGGAAATTTCCCGACCGGCATCGCCAATCGCCATACAACCGTCCACGATCTCGACCTCCATGAGCAGTCGGTGGGCCCTCGGCTCCTGCATCTGTGGCTTTTTCCATGACCTCGCCGGGACCGGTGGCTGACTGGCCGTGATGCCACCAACCCGGTGAGAAACCGGACGATAGCGAATCCGGTTGCTAGTGCCAAAGGCGGGAAAAACACTTGGTCGAGGGAGGCGCCCCGGGCCGGTCCGGCGCGCGATCCCTTGCCGGGCGCCGACAGCAATTTCATCGGCAGCCACCGGACAGCACAAGGCCCGACCGATCTGGACAATTCGCCAGACCTGCCGGGCCTCGTTATCGCTGTCGCGCGCGCGTGGCTGGGTTAGCCGCGCGCCGAGACAGTCAGTACGTGGCTTGTAGTGTCAGGCCATAAGTCCTCGGCTCGCCGTACTCGCTGAGGGTTTCCGCTCCGCTGAACGAAAAGGCACCAAATGACACCACGTCGTATTCTTTATCGAGAAGGTTCTTCGCCCAAAGCCGAAGCGTCAGCTCGCTACCATTGTTAAAGGCCCGCTTGACACTGACGTTGGCATCGACAAGCGCCCGTGTCTTGAGGGTCCTGTTATCGTGCAAGTTGGTCGCCGTATCCGTGGGCCCCTGATAAGTCACACTAGTATATGCCGAGAAATCCCAGTCGTCATTGATCGGCAAGCCCAGATCGATGTAGGCGCTTCCCGAGCTATCGGGAGCGGACTGCACCTTCTTGGCGAAGAGCTCGATCGAGGTCTGCCCCGTGTCGCGTAGTACCTCGGCCGATTCGGCACCGACGGAAGTCTCAAGCACCCCGCCGTTCACGCCGACGCGCAGCCAGTCGGTCAGACGAGCATTGACATCGAATTCCACACCATAAATTTCGGTGCCATCGATCGAGAGGAAATCACGGTCGCCTTGCGTGCTGCCGCTCTGGACGCTCGACTGGAATGCGTCGAGCTCCATGTAGAACAAGGCGATTGACGCGTTGACCCGGCGATCGAAAAGGTTGGCCTTGGCTCCCAGCTCGTAGGAGGTGACTTGCTCCGGTTCGAAGCCGTTCAAGAAATTGATCGGATTGGCCGAACGCTGCGACGTGCCGCCCGACTTGTAGCCCTCGGCGTAGCGGGCGTAGATGTTGAAATCATCGTTGACCTTGTAGGCCACCGACGCGCTGAGCGAGAAGTTCTCGAAGTTCCTCTCGTATGTGGCGGCAGTCACTGCGCCGCTAGGATCGCACGTGCCAGGCGCGAAAACGCGCCGGCCCTCGAAGTAAGCACAGGCCGCGGGCGTGAATCCGCCCAGGGTGGCAAAACTCAAGGACCGCTCGTTGGTGCGCGTGGCCTCACGGTCGTCGTTCGAATAGCGCCCGCCCAGTGTGAACGAGAGCTTCTCGTCTTCAAATGGCCTGACGGTGATCTGCGCGAATGCTGCCTTGCTCTGGTTCCCAATCGTGGTGCGATCGTCGAAAACCAGCGACCCGGTACCCACGGGGCTGGAAAGCACCTTCAGCTTGCCATCCTCGTCGCTGTAATAAAGTCCAGCGACGTAGTCCAAGCTGCCAGCAGAGAACGGAATGACGCCAACAGCCTGCAACTCGACAGAGGTGCTCTTGAAATCGACCGTAGCGTCGGTGCGGGCGGCGGCGTTGGGGCCGACCTCATTGATAACCGCGCCCACCGGCAAGGTGGGAATCACCGAAGAAGTGATGATGGTGCGGATAAAGGTCTCTGATGTGAGAATCGAGTCGGGCACCTGGTGATTGTCGATTTCACGGTGGCCGAACAGAGCCTTCAAGGTAAGCGAGTCCGAGGCATCCCATGCGATCGACGCGGTATGTCCTTTGACTTCGCCGCGTCCGTAAGGGACCGGGCGGAGCGTCAGGGCCTCATCGAGACGACCTTCGGTGAAAGGAGCCGCGTTCGTAAACTCACTCACGATGAACGTCGTTGCCTCGGCCAGACCGCCGGTTCCAGGAACGCCGAAGGGGGCTGCGATGGCAGTCGTCCGCGGCGCGCCCTCGACCGGGACGGACAGCGTGCCGCTGTCCTTGGTCAGCGAATAGTCATACGCGTAGTCGATCGTGACCGTGTCGGTTGGCTGGAAACGAACTGAGGCACGTGCGGCAAAGCGATTCTGTTCGCTGAAGTCGGCGCCGACCCCCAGGTTCTTCTGCAGACCGTCACGGTCCACTTTGACGATCGTTCCGCGAACCGCCAGGCGATCGGTCAGCGGCACGTTGACCATCGCGCTGGCGCGGCGCAGATCGTAGTTGCCGACCGTGAAGGAAGCCTTGGCGGCGGGTCCCGAAGTATCCGGCTTGTTGGAAATGATGTTGATCGCACCGCCCGTTGCGTTGCGGCCATAGAGTGTGCCCTGCGGTCCGCGCAGCACTTCGATCCGCTCCAAGTCCCCGGACTCGAAGCCGCCACCGATGGTGGTGCCGACATAGACCCCGTCGATATAGAGTGCGACCGACGGGTCCTGCGTCAGCGAAACGTCGTTCTGGCCGATGCCGCGAATGAACAGACGCACCGTATCCGACTGCGCGTTGAAATTGTTGATGAGAAGGTTTGGAACTTGCCCGACGAAGTCTCGCAATTCGGAAATCTGCTGCTGCTCAAGCTGTTTTTCGCCGAGCGCGGCGAGAGAAATAGGCACATCGAGCAGCTGTTCCTCGCGCTTCTGCGCGGTCACGATGATTACATCGTCTCGATTGTTGATTGCGTCGCTACTCGCGGAATCTTGCGCCATTGCAGGTGTCGCAAGTGCCCAGCCCAGTGCAACCATCGACACTCCGGCAATACGGTGATCTGAAAACATTGTCTCTAATTCCCCCCCCTATTCTTGGTATTCTTTTGCATCGGAAAATTTGCTTGAGTCTCTGCCCAGCTAGTGATTTCCGATTATCTTCACGTTGCGCACTGCCCCCCCCAGGGAAGTTCCGCCCGGCTTGCCCAATCTCCGAGCCGCATCGCTGCGGCTCGGAGATTGGGTGTGCCTCCCGGTATTTTAGTATTTACCGATCAGGGTCAGACCATAAGTCCTGGGCTCGCCATACTCGGTGAGCGTTTGCGCCCCGGAGAAGGCAAAGGCGCCGAACGACATGACGTCGTATTCGCGGTCAAGCAGGTTCTTGGCCCAAAGCCGGAATGTGATCTCGCGGCCGTCACCATAGTTGCGGGTCAGACCGATGTTGGCGTCCACGATCCCTCGTGTTTGCAATATCCGGTCGTCGATCGCGTTGAGGGCCGTATTGGTCGGGCCCTGATACGTCACACTGGTATATGCCGAGATATCCCAATCGTCATTGATCGGTGTGGCAACCTCGACATAGGCGCTCCCCGAGCTTTCAGGAGCGAACTGCAGCTTGTCTGAGAAGATCTCGATCGAGGTCTCACCCGTGTCGCGCAGAACCTCGGCCTGTTTGACGCCGATTGAGGTATGGAGCAGGCCCCCGCTTATGCCGGCGCGCAGCCAGTCGGTCAGGCGAGCGCTGATGTCGAACTCAACGCCATAGATCTCTGAGCCGTCGATGCCGATGAAATCGCGGTCGCCCGGCGTGGCGCCGCTTACAACGCTGGACTGCAGGGAATCGAGCTGCATGAAGAACCCGGCTATCGACGCATTCACGCGACGATCGAAAAGGTTGGCCTTGATGCCCATTTCGTAGGACGTGATCTCCTCAGGCTCAAAGCCTTCGGCGAAGTTGATCGGATTGGACGAGCGCTGCGACGTGCCGCCCGACTTGTATCCTTCGGCGTAGCGGGCGTAGATGTTGAAATCATCGTTGAGCTTGTAGGCGAGCGTGCCGCTGAGCGAGAAGTTGCTGAACTTCCTGTTGTAGTTGGCCGCCTGTGTCACACCGGACGGGTCGCAGGCACCAGGTGCGAAAACGCGCCGGGCCTCGAAGTAAGCACAACTCGCGGCCGTATAGCCGCCAAGCGCGGCGAAGCTTATGGACCGCTCGTTGATACGGGTGGCCTCGCGCTCATCGTCGGAATAACGCGCTCCGACCGTGATAGAGAGCTTTTCGTCCTCAAACGGCCGGACCGTAACTTGTGCGAAGGCTGCCTTGCTGGTGTTCGCGATAGTCGTGTAGTCTGTGAACGTCTGCGGCCCGGAGCCGACCGGACTGGACATCGTCTGAAGTTCGGCATCGTCCTCATAATAATAGAGGCCCGCCACATAATCCATGCTGCCGGACGAGAACGGAATAGTGCCGAATGCCTGCAACTCAGCCGATGTGGCCTCGAAATCGAGAGTGTCATCTGTGGCCGATGGGGAGTTGGGGCCGATTTCGTTGACAACCGCACCCACCGGCAGGGTTGGAATCACCGATTCCGTCACAATCGTGCGGATGAAGGTGTTCGCGGTGGGCACCTGATCGCCCAACTGTTGATTGTTGATCGTGCGGCGGCCGACAAGGGCGCGCAAGGTCAGCGCGTCCGCGGCATCCCAATCGATCGACGCGGTATGTCCCTGGACTTTGCCACGACCGTCGCTGAACGCACGCACAGACGTGAACTCTTTGGGGCGGCCTGCGGTGAATGGGCTGGGGTTGGTGAATTCGTTAACAATGAAGGACGTTGCCATGGCGAGGCCGCCGGTTCCCGGAAGTGCAAATGGCGCACCAATGGGGTAGGTTGCCGGAGAGCCCTCGATTGGCACGGACAGCGTGCCGCTGTCCTTGGTCAGCGAATAGTCATACGCGTAATCGATTGTGATCCGGTCGCTGGGCTGGAAACGAACTGAGGCGCGGGCGGCGAGGCGGTCCTGCTCGGCAGCGTCGCGGCCCAGACCCAGGTTCTTCTGCAGACCGCCGCGGTCCGCCTTGACGATCGTGCCGCGAATAGCCAGGCTATCGCTCAGCGGTATATTGACCATCGCGTTGGCGCGGCGCAGATCGTAGTTGCCGGCCGTGAAAGAAGCCTTGGCGGCGGGGCCCGAAGTATCCGGCTTGTTGGAAATGACGTTGATTGCGCCGCCCGTCGCGTTTCGGCCATAGAGCGTGCCCTGTGGGCCGCGCAAAACCTCGATGCGGGCGATGTCGTCCGTCTCGAATCCGCCGCCGATGGACGTGCCGACATAGATTCCGTCGACATAGAGCGCGACCGAGGGATCCTGCGTCAACGAAACATCGTTCTGGCCGATGCCGCGAATGAACATGCGCACCGTGTTGGAGCGCGCGTTGAAGTTGTTAATGAGAAGATTGGGAACCTGGCCCACAAAATCACGCAGTTCGGAAATCTGCTGCTGCTCGAGCTGTTCCTCGCCCAATGCTGCGAGCGAGATCGGAACGTCTATCAGCTGCTCCTCGCGCTTCTGCGCGGTCACGATGATGACATCGTCTCGATTGTTTACTGTGTCGCTACCTGCGGATTCTTGCGCCATCACAGGTGTCGCAAGCGCCCAGCCTAAGGCAACCATCGAGACTCCGGCAATCTGGTGTTTTGCAAACATTAACTCTTCCCCTCATCAATTCGATTTTTTTGCGTTGGTCGATGTGACTACTGCCCTCGAATCACTCACAAGCCAAGCAAGTTCTAACTAAAATTATGCACCATACTGTATCATTAAAGTCATCAGATTTTATGCAATTAACTGAATTAAAATAGTATTTTTTTCGATGCCCGCTTTGCCATCACCAATCTGAACCACCGACCGGCTGATATAGGTAGGATCATATCGTGGGACCGAAGCCATTTTTTGTGTGTGTCGGTCCAGGTATTGCATGATGATTCCATGGCATAAATTGCCATCGGCGGTCGAGAATAGCCCCTCCGCATCGCCGCCTACAGGCCGACTTGGAAGAACCCACGGCGCCATCTCTATGCCCTTTGGGCCAGAAGCTCGCACTCGCCACTCAACGGAGCACCACCAGGATGCTCATCCAGCCTTTCTGACGCTGGACACCATGCAGACGATGTCTATATCACCGCCCTGCCACTGACAGGTGACAAACTGAATTGGGATGAGATGATGTCGTGTTTGCCGAGGAATATGGCGCAGATATTTCGGCCTTCATTTCCAACGCGAGCCCAATTTGAAACAACCAAGAAACGATGCTGGAGAAGAAAGCCATGAATGCACCCGACAAGTCGCTAATCTTCAAGAATACCGACGATCCCTTTGGGGGACGTAAGGTAGTAGATGTAGATACGCATCTGTCCGAGCCGCACGATCTGTGGACCAGCCGCGCGCCCGCATCGATCCGCGATCGCGTGCCGCAAGTGAAGGAGATCAACGGCGCCCGATCATGGGTGATTGATGGCAATATCGTGATCGGACTTAACGCCAGCCCTACCAGCACGATTCGCAAAAATGGCGAAAAATGGCTTGGGGTGGATTTCTTCAACCATCAGATCGAGGAAGTACATCCGGCATCCTACAGCGCCAAGGAACGCGTCGAACTGATGGACGCACAGGGGATCACGGCGCAGATCGTCTATCCCAACATCCTGGGTTTCGGGGGGCAGAACGCAGCCAAGGTCGATGCTGATCTACGGCTGGCCTGCGTGCAGATTTACAACGATGCAATGGCTGAGATTCAGGCCGATTCGGGCGAACGCATCTTCCCGATGATGCTGCTGCCATGGTGGGATTGCAAACAGTCGGTTGCCGAGATCGAACGATGCCACAAGATGGGTTTGCGCGGCATCAACATCAATTCCGACCCGCACAACCACGTCGGGCTTGATGGCGAGCAGTTGCCCAGCCTTGCGAGCGAGCGCTGGGACCCGATGTGGGAAGTGTGCGATGCGCTGGATCTTCCCGTCAATTTCCATATCGGAGCCAGCGATCAGGAGATTGACTGGTTCGGAGGACAGGCTTGGCCGGACGTAAGTGCCGACGTAGCTCTGCGCATCGGCAGCACAATGCTGTTCGTCAACAACGGCCGGGTGATGGGCAACCTCATCATGTCGGGCCTGCTCGACCGTTTCTCGCGGCTAAAGTTCGTCTCGGTCGAGAGCGGTCTTGGCTGGGTTCCGTTCACGCTTGAGGCTCTCGACGCGCAGTATATGGAAATGAGCCCGGCTTCGCGGACCTTGCAGCGGATGCCGTCCGAATATTACTCGAGCAATTTCCTCTCGTGTTTCTGGTTCGAACGCAAGAACCTGTCCGCGAAGATCAAGGAGCTGGGCGCACACACCGTGATGTTCGAAACGGACTTCCCGCACCCCACGTGCCTCTATCCAATCGACGATGTAAGCTCCGCAATGGCGGACCTTACCGAGGAGGAGAAAGTGCAGGTCCTCTCGGGCAACGCTCAGAAGGTCTATAACCTGCCCATCTGATCTTGTGATTGGTGCATCCGCCATCGCGGGCGTTCTGCGATGGCGGATGAGAATTCTGGGATGAAGCACAACCGCATTCCGGTGATATAGGCACTGAGCGGGAACACTTGCCACTTGCGCCTCGCCGCCATCCGCCGGATATAGCACTATGCATTTTCTCGATCAGGCCAAGATATACATTCGTTCGGGCGCGGGCGGGCCCGGGGCCGTCAGTTTTCGGCGTGAGAAATATATACAATATGGCGGGCCCGATGGCGGCAATGGCGGCAATGGCGGCGATGTCATCTTTGAAGCTGTTGCCGGCCTCAACACGCTTATCGATTTTCGCTACTCCCAGCATTTCAAGGCATCGCGCGGCACCCATGGCATGGGACGCGACCGTCACGGGGCGGGCGCCAGTGATCTTGTGATCAAGGTGCCGGTGGGCACTCAGATCCTTGCCGAAGACCAGGAGACGGTGCTTGGCGATCTGACCGAGGCGGGCCAACGCCTGTGCCTGTTGGAAGGTGGCCGGGGCGGGCGCGGCAATGCCAGCTACAAGAGTTCGACCAATCGGGCACCGCGCCAGTTTCAGCCGGGTGAGCCGACTCAGGAACTGTGGGTCTGGCTGCGGTTAAAGCTGCTTGCCGATGCAGGGCTTGTCGGGCTTCCCAATGCCGGAAAATCGACCTTCATTAACCGGATCACCAATACCACCGCCAAAGTGGGCGCTTATCCGTTTACCACGCTCCACCCCCAACTTGGCGTCGTGCATCACAAGGCACGCGAGTTTGTGCTGGCCGATATTCCGGGGCTTATCTCCGGCGCGGCAGATGGTGCCGGGATCGGGGATCGGTTCCTGGGACATATCGAACGATGCCGGGTGTTAATCCACCTTATCGATATCAACGGCACGGATCCCGATCCGGTAGGCGCGATGCAGGTTGTTGAGCAAGAGCTTGAGGCTTATGGCGCGGGACTGGACGGCAAACCGCGTCTGGTTGCGCTGAACAAGGTCGATCTGGCCGATGCCGAGTTGATCGAGGCTTTTTCTGCGGAACTGCTGGAGGCTGGCGCGGCGAAAGTCTTCCCGATTTCCGGCGCGACGGGAATGGGGATCGAGGCGCTGCTCGATGCAGTGATCCTCAACTTGCCTGCGGAAACGGTGACCGAGCATCCGGCGGGCGAGCGGGAAGAGGCTGATGACACGCCCTGGTCGCCGCTCTGACTTGCCTGTGATGACGGGGCCTGTGATGACGGGGCCAGTGATGACCGGGCCGCTATGAGAGGAATCTCCTGCCGCGGTGGTTTTATTCGACCGTAGTTTGCCCTAGTCCACCAAGTCATGAAAATAACTTGTCTTTCCGATCTCTCCGATCCCGTGAAATGTCCCAGCCTGGTGATCAAGGTTGGCTCTTCCCTGCTCGTTGATCGAGACGGTGTGCGGGCTGAATGGCTGTCGGGTCTGGTCGCGGAAATTGCTGCGGCGCGCGCGCGCGGTCAAAATGTGATCGTCGTGTGTTCAGGCGCCATTGCGCTGGGCGCGGCAAAGCTGGGGCTGGAAAAGGGTGGCCGCGGGAAACTTTCCGATGCGCAGGCTTCCGCTGCGGTTGGGCAGATTGTGCTGTCCGGGCTCTGGGCTGAACTTCTGGCCGGATACGGGCTTGTCGCGGCGCAGATGCTAATCACTCTGGAAGACCTTGAGCTGCGCCGCCGCTATCTCAATGCTACCGCGACACTGGAGAGCCTGCTCGATGAAGGCGTGGTGCCAGTGATTAACGAGAACGACTGTGTTGCCACGCATGAAATCCGGTTTGGTGATAATGACCGGTTGGCCGCACGTGTGGCGCAGGCCGCGCGGGCCAATGCCGTGCTGCTGCTTTCCGATGTCGATGGCCTGTATGATCGCGATCCAGCCGATCCGGACGCTGAGCTGGTGCGCGAGGTGCATCACATTACGCCCGAAGTGAAGGCTATGGCTACCAGCGAATCTGCTTCGGGAATGGGGTCTGGCGGCATGACGTCAAAACTCCAGGCCGCTGAAATTGCCGAATTTGCAGGAATTGCCCTGGCGATCATCAACGGGATACATGAGCGGCCGATCACGCAGGCGCTGGAGAACGACAGAGGCACACTGTTCGTTCCAAGAAAGCGCAAGGCAGGCGCGCGAATGGTCTGGCTGGGCGGCAGACTTCGCCTCAAAGGTTCGATTATCGTTGATGACGGAGCGGCCACGGCTTTGCGTGAAGGAGCCAGCTTGCTAGCCAAGGGAATTACGGGGGTAGAAGGCTCTTTCAAACGCGGCGATGCGATCGCCATCATGGATTCGTCGCGGACCAAGATCGCCCATGGCTTGTCCGAATATGATGCCTCCGAGTGTTTTGCCATCAAGGGCCTGCATTCCAAATATCTGTATGAAATGCTTGGCTATGCACCGCGCTCGGCCGTGGTCCATCGTGATCAGCTAGTCCTTAAATGAACCTCGCGATTACCGGCGGAACAGGTTTTGTCGGACAGGCGCTGATTGACCGGGCTTTGGCGCGCGGTTGCACGGTTGCAGCGCTGGCCCGACAACCACAACCGCCGCGGGACGGGGTTTCCTGGGTACGCGGCACCCTTGCCGATGGCGCGGTGCTGGCTGCGATGATGGGCGAGGCCGAAGCGGTGATTCATGTCGCCGGTGTGGTCAATGCGCCGGATCTTGCGGGTTTTGAGGAAGGCAACGTCGCTGGTACATTGAACATGCTTGAAGCTGCAAAGCAAGCCGGGGTGCCGCGTTTCATCTTCGTCTCTTCGCTTTCGGCCCGTGAGCCGGAACTGTCGAACTATGGCGGGTCAAAGGCCCGGGCGGAACAGCTGGTAAAAGCCAGCGGGCTGGATTGGACGATCGTGCGCCCTGCGGCGATTTACGGACCGCGTGACCGCGAAATGGTCGAACTGTTCAAGGCAGCGAAATGGGGCATCGTGCCGACGCCTGCCCAAGGCCGCCTTTCGGTGATCCATGTAGAAGACCTTTGCGAGTTGTTGCTTGCCCTTGTTCCCGGCGGTGAGGGTGTGACCGGGCTGAGTATTGAGCCGGATGATGGCAGGCCCGGCGGCTGGACTCATTATGATTTTGCCCGGGCCATCGGATTCGCCATGGGCGGGCGTCCGAAAATCATCGGCCTGTCGGAAAAGACGATGAAACGCGCGGCGAAAGTTGATGGCTTCGTGCGGCGCAAGCGGGCAAAGCTCACTGCCGACCGCGCGGCCTATTTCAGCCATCCCGATTGGGTGGTGAGCGGCGATGCGCGGCCTGCGGCTTCACTCTGGCAGCCGCGTATTGAGACCCGTGAGGGCCTGAAGACCACTGCCAAATGGTATCGCGAAAACGGCTGGGTCTGAAGCCGGAGTGAACCGTTCTGTGGCCCGGTGAAGGATGCTGCGCCTGCCGATCAGAATGCGGGATCGTAGCCGGGGGGCAGTTCGCCATCATCCTGACCGGGAACGTGGATACCGCATTCGGTCTTGTCCCAACCGCGCCAGCGGCCCGAGCGCGGGTCATCACCCGGCGCAACCATGCCGGTGCAGGGCGAGCAGCCGATCGAGGGGTAACCCTGCTCCACCAGCGGATGGGGCGGCAGGTTGTGCTCTTCGATATAGGCAGAGAGGTCTTCTGGCTTCCAGGTGATCAACGGATTGATCTTGAGCCGCCCTTGCGCATCGCTCGCATCCATTTCGAAACGTGGCAGGTTGGCGCGCGATTCGGCCTGGAAGGACTTGCGCCCGGTGATTGTGGCATCGAAGGCGGCCAGCGCACGCGCCAGCGGTTCCACCTTGCGAATATCGCAGCAGCCATCGGGATCGTAGGACCAGCGCAGTCCGCTTTCATCCTTGTCAGCCAATGCCTCTGCAGCAGGCGTCAGGTTGCGCAGGTCCGTCAGGCCCAGCCTCTCGGCCAGCAAGTCACGGTAGGCCAGCGTCTCGGGGAAATGCTTGCCCGTTTCCAGAAACAACACCGGGACAGTCGGGTCGATCTGCGCAACAACGTGCAGCAAGACAGCGCTTTCCGCGCCGAAGCTGGAAACGATGGCAATATCGCCCGCCATTTTCTCGCGCAGCAGGACGTCCATCATCTCGTGCGTGTCGGATCCACGGAAGATGCGGTTCAACCGCACAGCATCAGCCTCGCGAAAGCGCGGGCCTGTATCGATACGATCTATGTTCCTTGCCCGGATACGCTGTTTATCAGCCATGGCGCTTCCTCCAGATGGCATCGCGGCCATCAGCCGCTGCCTGATAGACATTTTCCCAGCGATCAAATGCGGCCTTCGCATCGGCTTCGTTGAGCGCATGGTCCGGGGCGAAGCTGTCAATGCCGCAGCGGCGCAAGTGCGAGAGCATGTCGATCACGACATCGCCCACGGCGCGCAGCTCACCCTCGAACCCCGCTTCGCGCAGCACCCGGGCAGAAGAATAGCCCCGGCCGTCAGTCCAGGCTGGGAAATTCACTTCGATCAGCTTGAGCCGGCCCAGGAAAGGCAGGAGTTTGCGGGCATCGTCACCCGGTTCGATCCTGACGGCGGACGCATTGCTCTGCTCGCCGAAGGAATCGACCGTAACGGCGGGATCGTTGACGGCTTCGTCGTTGCGGAACCGGAATTGCACATCAACCATAGATCGCCTCCTTGAACGGGGCCATGCCGATACGGCGATAGGTATCGAGGAAGCGTTCCTCGCCTTGTTTGTTGCTCAGATAGACCTGCGTGGCGGTTTCGATCGCTTCGACAACGCCGTCCTCGTCGAATCCGCGGCCGGTGATCTGGCCCAGTGAAGTATCCGCACCTTCGCTTCCGCCAAGGAGCAACTGGTAGTTCTCCACGCCCTTCCGATCAACACCAAGCACGCCGATGTGGCCGGCATGGTGGTGCCCGCAGGCATTGATGCAGCCTGAAATCTTGAGCTTCAGCTCGCCAAGCTCACTCTGCTTTTCGGCCGAGCCGAACGCTTGCGAAATCTTCTGCGCGAGCGGGATTGAGCGGGCATTGGCAAGGCTGCAATAATCAAGGCCGGGGCAAGCGATGATATCACCTACCGTATCGAGATTGGCTGTGCTCAGTTCTGCTTCGTCGAGCGCCTTCCACACCGTGTAGAGATCGGCCTTGCGAACATGCGGAAAGACGATGTTCTGCGCATGGGTGACGCGCAGCTCATCAAGGCTGTAGTCTTTTGCCAGCTGCGCCATCAGCCTGATCTGATCGGCGCTGGCATCGCCCGGAATGCCGCCAACCGGCTTCAGGCTGACCGTGGCGACACTATAGCCCGGCTGCTTGTGCGTATGGCAATTGCGCTCCACCCACAGGCGGAAATCCGGGTCCGTCAGGTCAAGATCATCCGGCGCGCCCACTTCGAAAGCCGGGTCGGTGAAATGGGTCTTGATGCGCTCAAGCTCGGCAATCGGCGGCTCGATATCCTGACCGAGCAAATGCGCAAATTCCTCTTCGACTTGCCGCGTATATTCTTCCTTGCCCAGCTCGTGGACGAGGATCTTGATGCGCGCCTTGTACTTGTTATCGCGCCGGCCATAGCGGTTATAGACGCGCAGGCACGCCTCGGCATAAGTGATAAGCTGGTCCAGCGGCACGAACTCGCGGATCATCGGGGCGATCATCGGGGTGCGGCCCATGCCGCCACCAACATAGAATTGCGCGCCAACCTCGCCAGCGGCATTCTTCACCATCTTGATGCCGATATCGTGCAGCTTCATCGCGGCGCGATCCGTCTCGGATGCGATAACGGCGAATTTGAATTTGCGCGGCAGGACCAGAAATTCCGGGTGGAAGCTCGACCATTGGCGCAGCAATTCCGCATAAGGGCGCGGATCCACCACTTCATCCGCCGCAGCGCCAGCGAACTGGTCCGAAGAGATGTTACGGATGCAGTTCCCGCTGGTCTGGATCGCATGCATCTCTATAGCGGCAAGATCGGCCAGGATATCTGGGGTCTCTTCCAGCTTGATCCAGTTGTACTGGATGTTCTGGCGCGTGGTGAAATGGCCATAGCCGCGGTCATACTTGTCCGCGATGTCGCCCAGCGCTGTCATCTGCGCGGAATTGAGCGTGCCATAAGGCACAGCAACGCGCAGCATATAGGCGTGCAGCTGGAGGTAGAGACCGTTTTGCAGGCGCAGCGGACGGAACTGCTCTTCGGTCAGCTGGCCACCGAGACGGCGGCGAACCTGATCGCGAAATTCAGCGACGCGCGTATCGACCATCTGCTGGTCATATTGGTCATATTTATACATCAGATTACCCAGTTTCCGGCATCGGGATCGCCCGGTTTCAGTGTCAGGTCGGGGCGAACGGTGGGGCCAAGGGCGCGGATGCGCTCTTTGATATGGGCGGGGCGCACGCCATTCGCGTCTCGCTCGCCATCGATCACATAGGCGGAAAAAACGCGGCGTGCGCCTTCTTCACGCGCGATGATCGCGTCGCCATTATCGCCAACATCCTCGGCGCTGTTGACATATTTCGACCATTCGCTGCCATCCCACCAGACGACTGCGCCGCTCTTCAGATCATTGCCAGTCAGGATTTTCACTGCTCAGTTTCCATTCGATGTGTATCCAGCACCAAGTTGCGCAGTTCGTTTTCGGGCTCTGCGGCAACATCGCCAATCACGATCAGCGCCGGGCTTTTCACCCGCTCGCGCTCAACCAGTTCGGGTAGGCCAGCCAGCGGTCCGCGCAGCACGCGCATTTGTGAGCGCGTGGCGTTTTCAATCACCGCGACCGGCGTGTCAGGGGCAAGGCCATCTGCCATCAGCTTCTCAGCAATGTCGGGCGCTGTCGCCACGCCCATGAAAATCACCAGCGTGCGGCCCTTGCCGGCCAGTCCGGCCCAGTCCTGCTCGGTCAGGCCCTTGCACTGGCCTGCGACAAAGGAAACAATCGAGGCATCGCGGCGATGAGTCAGCGGGATTTGCGCAGCGGCAGCAGCCCCCAGCGCCGAAGTGATTCCCGGAACAACCTCGACCGGAACTCCGGCTGCGTGACAGGCTTCGGCTTCTTCACCGCCACGGCCAAAAATGAACGGATCGCCGCCTTTAAGCCTGATGACATCGTTTCCCGCCAGCGCCTCGCTCACCAGCAGTGCATTGATTCCATCTTGCGGCATCGTGTGGCGTGAACGGCGCTTGGCAACCGAGATCAGCCGGGCCGAAGGCTTCGCCATCGCCAGAATCGCTGGATCAACCAGACCATCATGGACGATCAGCTCGGCCTGCATGACCAGCCGCGCCGCGCGCAGTGTCAGCAGATCGGGATCGCCGGGTCCTGCGCCCACCAGGAAGACGCGGCCAGTTGAAGTTGCGGCATTTTTCATGGGGCCAAGATGGCGTGGCCGGAGGCAATGTGCCAGCCATAATGCCTACAGGGGGTGTTAGGTAGGCTTTAGGCGCTGTCCCCTGTGCCGCGATGAGCGGCAATCCCGAGCCGGTTCAGATTGACTATCAAATGGCTCTTCAGTAAAATCTCATCGATTGCACGGGTGCAAATCGCTCCTCGCCCATGTCAGCACAAGTGCTGACTGTATTTTTGATGGTGGTTCGAAAAATGGCGAAAAACGGCGCGGCCGCCAGCGACAAACCTGAAAACGCTGCGCGTTAGATTCGCCGCAGCACATGCCGCAAGCTGGTCAAGAAGCCGCGTCGGCGCCGGTCGAGATTGTCGACACCGCACAAGTTCCGGGCGGGGGTGTTTTGCACCTGCTTCGCCGGGGTAACGATTTCTCGATTCGATCTGGCGACGACGAATTGATGGGCAGCCAGGTTCGGCACTCCGAACAGGCCCTTGCAACCCTTACGTGCGAACGGTTGGCCGACAAGGGGGGCACGTTGCTCATTGGCGGCCTGGGTATGGGCTTCACTCTTGGCGCGGCCCTTTCGGTCATGGGCCCAAGCGCGATCATCCACGTGGCTGAACTCGTTCCAAATGTTGTTGCATGGGCCAACGGACCATTGAGTCACATTTTCGGGGACTCGCTCGCAGACCCTCGAGTCTCGATTGAGGTGGCCGATGTCCATGATGTGATCGAGCGCGCGACGGCAAAATTCGATGCCATCCTGCTTGATGTGGACAACGGCCCTGACGGATTCATCCGGCCGGCCAACGATCGCCTTTACTGCAATTGGGGGTTGCGCGCTGCTTATGCGGCGCTCAATCCGGCCGGCATACTCGCCGTATGGTCAGCCTACACGGACGCAGATTTCCTGAAGCGTCTGAAAGGTGCCGGGTTTGAAGTTGAAGAGATAAGCATCCCGGCCTTTGCTTACGGAAAGGACGTGCGGCACACCATATGGCTGGCTGTAAAACCCGAGTGAGCATGGCATTCACCCGGGCCAATCCGGTGTGCCTGCCTGATTACTTTTTCCGTTTCTTGCGTGCCGCATAACGCGCATCGCGCCGGGCCTTGAGCTCAGCTTCGGTCAGAGGTTGTTTGACGGGGATAGCAGCTTTTTGGGCGCGCTCAAGTTTGGCGGCCTCGGCGGCGGCGCGGGTCGCTTCGCGCTTTTTCGCGGCTGCCGCATCCTTGGCTTCCTGCCTGGCAATTCTGCGTGCCACTTCGGCTTCGTCAATCGGCGGCTTGTTCTTTAAGGTCTCGAGTGCCTTGGTCCTGGCCTGCTTTGCATTGGCCACCCGCTCCTGAAATCCGGGCTCCTTGTATCCTCGCATCGATCTGCCTCTATCCTCTCTTACTGATTGTTGGGGAGCTGGACGAAGGCCCCTCTAGAGCGCTTCGTCCAGCCCTGGATTCATGCTGCCTGGAGATTGACCGCTGAAGTCTTGCCCCGATTGTCTGTCTCAAGCTCGTAGGAAACGCGCTGGTCCTTCTGCAGCGTTTGCATGCCCGCGCGCTCAACAGCTGAGATGTGCACGAAGGCATCATCGCCGCCTGTTTCCGGCGCAATAAAGCCATAGCCCTTGGCCTCATTAAAGAATTTTACGGTTCCGGTAATCATGTAGTTGTCCTTTGTTCGAACGTGTTGCGGCTGTCCACAAATGGATTTTAGCACAGTTTGCGCGTCTGCAGAACGGTTTTTAATGGGCAGCCGAAGATCAGACTTTGGATCGCACCAGCCATCTGTCTGTTCTACGTCGCAGAGCGCTGCCACGATCGGCGAGCGGCGATTGCGGGGCGGGCTCTTTTGCATCGTCGGTGGGCTGGGTTTTCACCGCAATACAAATATGTCACTTTGGGGTCATATCATGCTGGATTCACTTGAAAAAGGGCGTTGTAACCCCGGGGTAGATGTCACTTGTGTTACCCTTTGGGCTTGGGCGAATGCGGATCGCGCATGGTTTCTATCAGCTCGCGGAACGCCTCGTTGTTCCGCAAGTTGAAATCGCGCTGCGGGAACGGGATTTCCACGTTGTTTTCCCGGAACAGCGTCCAGAGCCGCTTGAGCACGTCAGAGCGGATATTGCTGATCCCGTCTTCCGGATCGGTGATCCAGATACGGATTTCGAAATCCACCGAGCTTTCCCCGAAAGCTATCATGAGGACGTTGGGTTTTGGGAAATCCAGCACGCGCGGGGCGTCTTGTGCGGCCTTGCGCATAAGCTCTTCAGCCAATTCCATATCTGAACCATAGGCCACGCCGACCGGGATCTTCACGCGGACGTCCCGAGAGCTGTATGACCAGTTTTCAACCTGGTTGATCATCAGGTTCTCGTTCGGGATCAGATATTCCTTCTTGTCCCGGGTGATGACAGAAACCGCCCGAATGCCGATTTTCTTGACTTGCCCCACGGTGTTGGAAATGCCGTCATTTACTCCGATCGTGTCACCGGGTTTGATTGATCGGTCCATCAGCAGGATGATCCCGGCCAGCAGGTTTCCGAAGGTCTTTTGCAGGCCGAAACCAATGGCAAGGCCAAAGGCGCCGGAAAATACGGCCAGCGCTGTCAGGTCAATGCCAACCGCGTCGAAGCCAACCAGAATCGCGGCCAGCCACACCGCGATTGAGACCAGTTTTTCGCCCAGCAGCCGCTCTCCCGGATCGAGCCGGGTGAGCCGGGCAAAGACGCGCTTGGCGATGCTGCTGCCCAATCGGGCGAGCAGGATCACCGCAAGGACCACAAAAATGACGACCAGCGCTGTCCATACCGAAACGCGCGTTTCGCCAAGATCGAAGCCGATGCTGTCCAGCCGGCTGAAAAAATCCGTTATGCGCGCGTTGCTGGTAACTGCATCGGGCATGAGATCGGGTCTTACCGCTGAGCTCATCGGACGTTCCCCTCCGGCGCTGACATTTGACCGAGGGCTTGCTCGATATCGCGGATCAGGTCACTTGCATCCTCAAGCCCGATGGAGAGCCGGACGCCAAAGCAGTCAGACGCGTCCATCCCTTCGGGCGGCCAGGCCGTCACGCTGCGGCTCTGCGCAGGATCGACCGGCACGACAAGGCTTTCATACCCGCCCCAGCTGTATCCGATCCCGAAAAGCTTCAGCGCGTCGATAAAGCGGTCACGCATTTGGGATGTGCCGCCCCTGAAGACAAAGCTGAACAATCCGCAGCCGCCGGAAAAGTCACGCTTCCACAATTCATGGCCCGGGGCGCCGGGCAGCATCGGGCACAGCACGCGGGCGATTTGGGGGCGGGCCGACAGGAACTGCGCAATTTCGAGCGCGCTTTGTGTTTCGCGCTCTAGCCTGATCTGCAAGGTTCGCAGCCCCCGTAAGGCCAACGCTGCATCGTCGGGAGAGACGACATGGCCGAGGTTCTGCGCGCGTTTGCGCAACTTCGAGTAAAGCTCGGCCCCGGCGCTGGCGCTGCCCATCATCAGGTCTGAATGTCCGCCGACATGTTTGGTCAATGCCATCACCGATATGTCAAAGCCGCGTTCAAGCGCGGGGAAGCCGAGCGGGCTGGCCCATGTGTTGTCGACTATCGACACCAGGCCGCGCCGCTGGGCAATGGCGGCAAGCTCGGCCATATCGGCCACTTCCATCGACAGGCTGCCGGGGCATTCAAGCAGCACGGCTCTGGCGCGATCGCAGATCATGGCTTCGAACCCGGTGGTATCGAGCGGATCGAAGAAGCGTGTTTCGATTCCGAAGTCCTTAAGCAGCCCGCGGCCCATCGCCCGGCTGGGATCATAAGCGTTGTCGGTCATTAACAAGATGTCACCGGGCCGCAGCACGGTCAGAAGCGTGCCGGCAATTGCGGCGACGCCCGAGGGGTAAAGTACCGTTCCGCCAGCACCGGGTTCCAGCAGCGTCAGGGCTTCGGCCAGCGCCCATTGCGTTGGTGCGCCGCGCCTCCCGTAAAAGAAACGCCCGTCTTCATTGTGTTTCGAACCTTCGCGGTGCGCGGCCATGTCTTCATAGAGATGCGTGCTGGCGCGCCATATCGGCGGATTGACGACGGGACCGGTCCATTCCTTGCGCCGGCCAGCCTTGACAATCCGGGTCCCTGCACCCGCTGAAAGTTCGGGCTTTTCGCTATGTTCATCCGCCATGGCATCAGATTGGCGAGAATCTGCGACTTGTCTAGCCCGCGCGGGCCGGGCATGAGCTTTGAACATGAACGACGATACGTCCAAACCGATCCACCTGGGGCAATACAGCGCCCTTCCTGCCTCTCCCGAAGAGGCGACGTTGAACTATGTGCCCAATCCCAGGAAGGCGGCGCTTTATCTGGTGCGCTTTGCGGCGCCGGAATTCACATCGTTGTGCCCTGTCACGGGTCAGCCAGATTTTGCCCATCTTGTGATTGACTATGTTCCTGATGAAACCATCGTCGAATCCAAGAGCCTGAAACTGTTCCTCGGATCATTTCGCAACCACAGCGGTTTTCACGAGGATGTGACCGTTGGCATCGGCCAGCGGCTGGTGGATGAGATGAAGCCGCGCTGGTTGCGCATTGGCGGATACTGGTATCCGCGCGGCGGCATTCCTATCGATGTGTTCTGGCAATCGGGCGCGCCGCCGGAGGGCTTGTGGCTTCCCGATCAGGGCGTATCACCTTACCGGGGCAGGGGTTAGGCTTCCCGTTTTCCGCCTCAGATCGGTGTGAGTGCGGTCGCGGCGGGGCGCTGATGCAGAGCCAGTCGCGCGAAAGTGCAAACTTCGATTCCAACGCGCGGAAATATGCTCTAAGCGCTTCGTGATGGAAGCGCCGCCGCCTCATGCCATTGGAGCCATGCTGCTTGCCGCGGCAATGTTCTACGGCTTTGCCAACGGCAGGCTGCGGATTGAAATCATCTCTCTGCTCACCGTGGCGACCGTGGCGCTTGGCCTGTATGTTGCCCCGCTTCCCGGCGACGATAAGTATGGCGGTCTGGAACTGGCGTTTGAGGGCTTCGGTCACTACGCGCTGGTCACCATCTGCTCGCTGATGATCCTTGGCCGCGGTCTGGTCGTTACCGGGGCGCTGGATCCGGCTGCAAGGGCGCTTCACAAGGTGTGGAAAACCAACAAGCAGATCGGCCTGCTGGTGACATTGGTTATCTGCCTTTTCATGAGCATGATCATCAACGACACGCCGGTCCTTGTGTTGATGATTCCGATTCTGGCGCAATTGGCGCTCAAGGGCGGAATGCCTGCCTCGAGAACGCTTATTCCGGTAAATGCTGCAATCCTGATCGGCGGGATGTCCACCTCAATCGGCACATCGACCAACCTGCTGGTTGTTTCCATTGCCAATGATCTTGGCATGGAGCCAATGGGGGTGTTCCATTTTACGCCGATCGTGTTGATCGCGGCAATGTTCGCACTTCCATACATCTGGCTCGTGATGCCGCGCCAATTGCCGGATAACACCGCGGCGATTACACCTGAAAGCCGTACTTACCTCGCCAAGCTGCGGATCAATCCTGCATCGCCGGTGATCGGCATGTCCATTGAAGAAGTGCGCGCGATGCTGCCTGATGATGTGGTCGCGACCCTGCCCGCCGGCGTAGGGAACAATGCCGGGAGCAGGATATTCCTGGAAGGCCATTTCGAATCGCTTCAGGAAGGCGCCCGCAAGCTTGAGGCCACGCTGGCTCCGGCATGGCTGGTCGCACGCATCAGGAATGAAAGCGATCGCGAAGGTGAGGACCTGCTCGTTGCTGAAATGCTTATCGCCCCGGACAGCCGCCTGATTGGACTTACGCCCCAGACGGCGGGTCTTGAAGGAATTGCTATCCTGGGTGTCCATCAGGCGATCCAGCCCTTTGGCGAATCTCGTGCGCACGCGCCGGATGCGCCGCTGGCTGAAGGCGATGTGCTGCTGATGCTGGGGCCGCCCGAAAAATTGCGCAATTTTGCCGAGAATGATGGCCTGCTGATGCTCGAAGGCGGCACCGAGATGGCCCGTTCGGCCAAGGCTGGTTTGGCGCTTGCAATCATGGTTGGATCGGTGGGCCTTGCCAGTATTGGCCTGGTGCCGATCGCGATATCCTCTCTGGCCGGTGCGATCCTGATGTTCGCGACCGGCTGTGTGCGTTTTGACCGGGTTGGACGCGCACTTTCGGCAAAAGTGATCGTGCTGGTCGCTGCCAGTATTGCGCTGGGCCGCTTCGTGCTTGAATCCGGTGCGGCTGAATGGCTGGCCGGGCTGCTGGCGATGGGACTGCAGCACTTGCCCGCCGAGGCGGTTCTTGCCTGCATCATGCTGTTCGTCACAGTGCTTACCAATTTTGCGTCAAACACGACGGCAGCAGCAGTCGGCACGCCGATTGCCTTCAGCCTGGCCCAAACGCTGGGGCTTCCCGCTGAGCCGCTTGTGCTCGCCGTGCTGTTTGGCTGTAACTTGTGTTACGCCACGCCGGTTGCCTATCAAACGAATATGATGATCCTGACCGAGGGCGATTACGATTTTGGTGATTACTTGCGCTCGGGCATTCCGCTGGTTGCGATCATGGTGGTTTCGTTGTCTGTCCTGCTCGTGCTTTTCTATGATATTTAGGGCCGGACCAGCGCCCGATCGGGGCGGGATTTGCCTTCATGGGCAGTTATTGTAGAGAAAATACCCACTTGCGCCTCGCGTCCATGTTCGGAACAGTCGGTGCAATGCAAATGGTTCGGATGACGCATGAGTTCAAAGGCAATTCTCTCGCAAAGATCGCGTCTGGTTGGGGCCGCGAACCGGGCCTTGCCAGCACTTTACGCGGCGAAGGCAATTGCGCGTCCGAAACTCGATGCTGATGCCATTTGCGATGGCCTTCGCAGGCAGACGGGCCTGAGCGATTTCGGGGGTGGCTGGTTTCGTCAGCCGCTCGACATATTGCTTGCGGCATTGCGCGAGGAAGCCTCGCTTAACCAACTGGGTCATTTCGCGGCGGTCGGGCAGTTCAGGAAAGTTCTGAAAGACCGGCTCTTTGCACAGCAGATATTCTCTGAGCACCCCGAGATTGATGGGCGTTCACTTGGGCGGCCGGTGATCGTTGTCGGTCCGATGCGCTCTGGCACAACCCGGCTGCATCGCCTGCTCGCATCCGACTTGCGCTTTGCCCACATGCGATCTTTCGAGACGATCAATCCGGTGCCTTCGCCGGACTTTCGGCCAGGTAACAGGGACTTGCGCTGGATTGTCGCGCGGCTGGCGATGGGCGCGGTGCATACGTTCAATCCGACGACCGCCGTGATCCATCCTTCCGGTCCGTTTGAGCCTGAAGAGGAGCTGGGCCTGCTGGTGCGGTCCATCTGGGGCATGAAGCACGAGGCGCAGTGGCAGGTGCCGTCCTATGGCCGTTGGGCAGAAGCGCAGGACGCTACCCCTGCTTATGAATATATGGCCCGTCTGTTGCGCCTGATCGGGTGGGCGAGGGGAGAGGATGACAGCCGCCCCTGGGTGCTTAAAACTCCGCAACACATGATGGATCTGCCGGCACTTTGCCGGGTCTTTCCCGATGCGCGGATCATTTTTACACACCGGGAACCGCGGGCAGTGGTTGGCAGCAGCTGTTCGCTGGTGTGGAACCAGATGATCATACACAGCGACAAGGTGGAGCCGGACGCAATTGGCCGTGAATGGCTGCGCAAGACTGATCTCCAGATCAGGCGGATGCGCGAGGCGCGGCTCGCGATACCCGAACGCCAGCGAATCGATGTGCGTTACGGTGATATGGAGCGCGACTGGAAAGGCGTGATGGGGGATATTTATCGCTTCCTTGACATGGATATTGCGCCCGCGCTGCCAGCGATGGGCAGCTATATGGCGAGTTCGGACAGGGAACTGCATCGCCACCCGCATCGCTACAGTCTCGAAGCCTTCGGGCTTGATGCTGGGCAAGTGAGTGAACGCTTCGAATCTTATACCGACGCATTTGAATTGCGCCCGCGGACCGCCAGTCCGGGGGCTGAGCCGCAGCCGATAATGCCCGACATGCCAAACCGTGCGGTGACCGCTCCGATGGTGGATTGGGATACCGGAGAGCCCGCGCGAGCGGCTGCGGTGGCAGGGCAGCACTGAGTGTCCATGAAATCAGCTGGTTGTTCGCGCGCGCTGCCGAAGCGGTCAAATCTAATTCGGCAAGCTCGGAAACCGCTTTAGTCGCCCAGCGGCATGCCCATCCTGATTACGATTTCGCCAGTTGGTTCATGCCGATATTCTGACAAGCGCTTGAATCCATAACGTTCATAGAACGGCATTCCGGCGGTATTTCTTTCAAAAACTTCGACTGTTAGCGGACCTTTCAGGCGAGCCGCATGATCGACAAGCGCTCGTCCAAAACCCTGCCCGTGCATCTCGGGGATGAGGAAAAGTCCGCCAATTTCATCTCCGGAAAGCGCGATAAAACCCACAGGTTCTGCTGAAGGACAAACCACCCAGGTCTCCGCATTTGGCAGATATATCGATCGCAGGTCGGATTCGACCTGCGCTACATATTCGGGAGGGTGAAAGGGATGCGCGAGCGCGTTCGCTTTTGCCCATATATCGACAATGATCTCGGTGTCGTCCACTTCGAACGCTCTGATCACAAGGGCTGACTCCAGGATTTTTTCGGCGATGGCGCGTGGCGCGATGGCGCGATGGCGCGATGGCGTGATTGAGAGGTGGGAAAGTAGGCTGAGTTTCGGATAAGAGGTTTATTGCCTGCTTGGGCTGTCCAGTTCCAGCTCTTGCCTCTCCTTTTCAGCCTTTTCCGCTGCTGCTGCTGCTGCCTCGGCGGCGCGCTGCGTAGGGCTTTTGGCATATATGTTGACCACTGCGATGCTGGGCGATTCCTCGCTCGCGCGCTCATCGTCTTCAGGTTTGGAAAGGCTCACGGTGACACCGGCATCGTGCAGTTTCTTGAGCAATGACTGCGCCGCCTTGCCAGCCGGGGCAGCAACGGTAACTTGTCCCATGCCCCACCGGTTGAGCGCCCATGCGGCCATTTCGGGCGTGATGGTTCCCAAAACCGGATCTTTGTTTGGTTCCAGCAAGATACGCAATTGCGGTGGTGGAGGCGGCAGTATTCGAACGTTCCATTTCTCATTCGCGCGGTTCGCCTGCTTCTCGATCTCGGCATAGTCGGCCAGAGTCCAGTCGGGAACGGGGATCGGCTCAACATAGACTCGCCGTTCGGCGCGGTTGGTCCAGATGGCGCGCGTTGGCAGGCCGATGCTGGCGCGAATCCGGTCATATGGGGGGACATCTGCTGCAATGCCGGCTGTCGTGCGTTCCATGGCGGCATCGATCATCGCCTGGGTTTGGGACTGGAAATCAGTAGCCTGGACTTGTTGCAAGTTGATCGCCACGGCATCGCCCATGGCTTTGGCCAGTTGCTCTTCGGCATGAACCTCTGCGTTGGGCGAATAAGTCGGGGCAACGACCAGCGCGTCGACCGTGGGTTCTCCAAACAGAGGCCAGCTGACTTCAATCTGCGCAATATCGACGTTCTTGCCGCCGCAGGCACTGATGATTGCGGACCTGGCAGCATCGCGCATCCGCGCTTCTTGTGAAAGGCGCGAAAGCGTCATCGAAAGTGGGATGGCCAAAACCAGGAAAGCCGCCACCAGGACGACGATATACCGCGGTTTCCATTCGACTGAGAAGAGCGGGCGGGACGCACCGCTCAACCGCGCGATGAGTGCGAAGCTCAAGGTTATGGCGGCAAGGTTTGTCATGAACAGCAGCAGTGCGCCCAGTGCGAACTGAATTTGCAGGACGCCAAGGCCATATCCGAGCACCGCGAGAGGCGGCATCAGGGCCGTGGCGATGGCCACGCCAATCGCAGTCCCGCCTTTGCCGATTACGGTCGCATATCCGCCGGCAATGCCTGAAAACAGCGCGATGGCGAGGTCGAGCAAGGTCGGCTGCGTGCGGGCAAGTATCTCGGGCGTGGCGTTGCGGATGGGACTGATCCAGGTGATCAGCATGGCTGTCAGGATGCCGATACCGGCCCCAACGGCCACAACGCGCACAGCCTTTCTGATCCGGTCTCCGTCGATCGAGGCAAAGCCGAAGCCGAGTGCCGCGATCGGGCTCATCAGCGGAGAAATAAGCATCGCACCGATGACAACCGCGATGGAAGATTGCAGCAGGCCCAGTGTCGCGATCCCGGCAGACAGGGCGCACATCAGCATGTAGCCACTCGTGAGGGCGCCATCCTCATCCACTGAATGGCGCAGATCATGGGCCTCGGCAGGCTTTAGCTCAGGCAACAGGATGGCTCTGGCCAGTTTCAGCCGAATGAACCGCAGCCAGACCCTCAGGCGGCGCAGCCGGACATACTTGGGTATGCGCGGCGCCGGCCCGTTACCATTATCGCCATTTTCCGGGTCGGCAAGCGGCGGTTCTTGCGCTTCCACGCTGTTATCGGCCTCATGCCGCCGGGCCTGGCTCATCAATCTGGTGGCGTATCTTGATGCGCTCGATCAGCGAGCCGATCGTGCCGCCCTGGACGATAACCGCAAACAGCACGACGGCGTATGTGGCGACAAGCAATTCGGCGCGGATCGGGCTTTCCGGCAGGGAAAGTGCAAGCGCCACCGATATGCCGCCGCGCAGGCCGCCCCATACCAGGGTGGGGAGCGCCAGCGGCCCCATGTCGATCATGCGCTTCATCGCACGCAGCGGCAGCCCAACGGCGATGATCCGCGCGGCCAATGCGATGAGGATCGCGCCGATTCCGGCAAGGATATAGCGGCCGTCCATTGCCAGAACGATGACTTCAAGGCCGATCAGAAGAAACAGCACCGCGTTCAGGATTTCGTCGACAAGGGCCCAGAACTTGATGAGGTAATCGCGTGTCTGATCGCTCATCGCATAAGCTACACCGTGATTGCCGATGATCAGGCCCGCGACGGCCATGGCCACGGGGCCGCTGACATGCAGCGTCATTGCAAGGCTGTACCCCCCCATCACGACGGCCAGGCTGATCAGCACTTCGATATTATACTCGTCGATGGACTGCATCGCGCGGTAGGCGACCCATCCAGAGAGAAGGCCAAGCAGCGCGCCGCCGCCTGCTTCCTGAAGGAAATGCATGGCGGCAATGCCAAGGCTGAAGGGTTCGGTGCCAAGCGCGATGGCGACCAATATGCTGAAAATGACGACTCCGACGCCATCGTTGAAGAGGCTTTCACCAGCAACGGTTGCCTGCAGCGTCTCTGGCATTGATGCGCGTTTCATTACGCCCATCACTGCGACCGGATCGGTTGGGCTGATCAGTGCGCCGAAAACAAAACACCAGATCAGCGGCACGCCAGCACCCAGGGCCACGGTCAGAAAGTTGAAGGCGAAGCCGATGAGTACTGTCGAAATCATCACGCCTGCGGTGCTGAAGAACAGGATCGGCCAGCGGCCTTTGTTCATGTGCCCCCAGTCAACATGCATCGCGCCTGCAAACAGCAGGAACGATAACATTCCTTCCATCAGCGTGCTGTGAAAATCGAGTTCGCGAAGGAAGCTGGACAGGCTTTCTGCCAAAGTGCTCGCAGGCAGAATTCTGTCATAAAGCACCACGATAATGGACGCGACGGCCCCCATTACCGTCAGCCCGACAGTCGACGGCAGCTTGAGAAATCTGTGATTGAGATATCCAAGTGTCGCGGCAAGGACGATCAGGATTGCGGCGGCGTCAAATGGTGAGAGTTCGTGCATGGCCGCAGTGTATAAGGCGGCCAGTGGACCTTGCCTAGCGGGCTAAGTGATTGGGATGAAGTGGCGCGCAAGTTGGCCACCGGGCATGCTTTCTGTTAATCACGAGAAATGTTGGTGTTCGCGCTTTGCGGTGACCAACAGTCTGGAGACGCAGTGACCGTAGTGCACGATACGAAACAATCGCCCCCGAAAGACCCATCGAGGAAGGTTGTCAAACGCCGCCAACGTGGCCGCCCCCGGCTTGAACAGGTTGCCGATATAGAGAGGGAACTTGTCGAGGTCGCGCTGACGGAATTTCTCAAGAACGGCTATGCCGATACTTCGATGGGGATGATCGTCAAAGCGGCCGGCATCTCGAAAACGACGCTCTATTCGCGATTCTCTTCCAAAAAGGAATTGTTCGTCGCGATGATGCAAGAGATGGCCGAAGGCGATCTTAGCACACAGATACGCGCGGATCCCTCACCGTCCAGATCGCTCGAGGACATGCTATGTGAACTGGCCTTTCGCAGTCTGGAGATCGGGCTTGATCCCGTCCATAGCGGGGTCATCCGGCTGATCTATGGCGAATCCCATCGCCTTCCGGAACTGCGCGCCGCCGGTGAGATACTAGCCCGCACAACCATGTCGAGCATCCTCAATGTAATGACCGGATATGCCGAGCGTGAGGGCCTTGTCTTTCGGGATCCGTCTGTGCCTGCAAGGTTGCTGATGTTGATGCTGCGCGGTTGCCATCTCGATGTGCTTCAGTCAGGGGACATGGTCCTTGATGATGAGCGGCGCGGCGAGATTTCCTACTTCATCAGGCTGTTGGCCGCTTCGAAGGACGAGTGGTGATCGCCTGAGTGAAGGCATCAAAAACGATCGCGAACGCCGGGGCGCTGCGGTGCGGCTCGTTTAATGGTCTGGCGTGATCGGTCATAGTCTGGCGCAACTGGCCATTGTCTAGTGAGGCCGGAGCGCGAGTGGGTCGACACCGAATTTCTTATCAGACTCTCAAAGCGTGATGCCCGGCCAGCCGTGATCGGACAAGTCGAAATCGAACTTGCCGCTGGGAGACTTCATCTTCATCTCCCAGGTGACCCCGGCGTCCTTGTTATCCCGATCAACCATGGCCTTGGCACCGTGCGCCTCTGCGGCATCAATGCAGCCGTCGAGATCTTCAACGACGAAGCCGATGTGATTGAGGCCCTGCGGCTGGTAGTTCGGGAAATCGGGATCATCAATCCTGATCAGCGCGATGTTCATCACGCCGTCGCTCATGTAGATCGCGCCGGATTTGGTGATGTCACCAGCACGGCCAACTTCCTCAAGATCGAACGCTTCCTTCATGAATTTCGCTTCGGCTTCAAGATCGTCGCAGTTGATTGCGACATGGCGCAGTTTGGCTTTGGGCATGGCACTTTCTCCTAACTGTGCGGCTCTTAAACTGGGGGTTGCTCGTCTTATGTATAATCAGACCTGTATCACCATTACATGGCAATGTGGACATTCTTGGTGCGAATGAACTCGCGAATGCCCCAGATGCCGCCGACTCTGCCAACACCGCTTTGCTTGTGTCCGCCGAATGGAGCGGCAGTGGGCAGGCCCACCGCACCGTTGACCATCACGTTGCCCGCATCAAGCCGGGAAGCGAGGCGATGGACGGTGTTGATGTTGGTGCTGTCGATGTATGATGCCAGCCCGTAGACTGTATCGTTGGCGATGCGGATGGCATCTTCCTCGTCCTTGAAGGGAATCATGCTTACGACCGGCCCGAACACTTCTTCGCGCGTGATCTCCAGCTTGTTATCCGGGTCGGCGATCAGCGTGGGCTGAACGAAGAAACCACTGGCCAGATCGCCGCCTTCCCGTTTGCCTCCGGACAGGATTTCGCCGCCTTCCTCGCGTGCATGGTCGATCATGGCGAGGATGCGGTTGCAGTGCCCTTCGTGGATGACCGGCCCCATCATGGTATCGGCAGCGAGCGGGTCGCCCAACTTCACGTGGCCCGCCGCAGCCTGGCAGTCTGCCAGGAACTTGTCATAGATACTCTCTTGCACAAGCGCGCGCGAACCGGCGATGCATGCCTGGCCCGCGTTGCCCACGCAAGTTCCGACGACTGACATCACGGCTTGCTGCCAGTCGCAATCCTCGAAGATGAGGCGTGCGGATTTGCCGCCCAGTTCGAGGCCGACCGGTGTCATGTTTTCGGCAGCTCCGGCAAGGATCTTGCGGGCGGTGGCGCCGCTGCCAGTGAAGTGCAGCTTGTCAACGCCCGGGTGCCTGGTGAGCGCCTCGCCAGCCTCGACGTTGCCGGGAATCACGTTGATCACGCCCTCGGGTATGCCTGCTTCCAGTGCCAGCTCCCCAAGGAACAGGCAGCTGTAAGGCGCGAACTCGGTGGGCTTGATGATGCACACATTGCCCGAGGCCATCGCTGGCGCGATCATCTGACCGAACGAGATCGACGGCCCGTTCCACGGCACCAGAATGCCGATCACGCCGTAAGGTTCGTCCAGTGTGTAGTCGAAGGCCTGTTGCGGCCAGATCGGCACGACTTCGCCGGCGATCTTGTCGGCATAACCCGCGTTATACTCAAACAGATCGGCATCCCATTCGACGAACCAGTCGAGTTGGTGGAAAAGTGCGCCGTTTTCGGCGTTGATCACTTTCTTGAAACGCTCGCCGTTTTCGCGGATCAGCTGGGCGAAGCGCAGCATGACCTTGCGCCGTTCATTGGGCGGGGTGTTGCGCCAGCCGGGAAGCGCTGCGCGTGCGGCGCGAACCGCCATATCGACCTCATCTTTACCGGCGACCGAAACCTTGCGGGTCACTTCACCGTTGGCAGGATAGAGGTGCGCGTAACCCTGCAAGCCGTCGCTGTTGACTGGCTTGCCGATGATGAAATCGGATTTGGGAAGAGCTTCGATATCGGGAGAGGCTATCGACATGGGTTCACTCTATCGGTAGTTTTTGCGGCATCACGCGACTCTGTTCTAGCCACGTCGGAGAATTTCCACAAGGCACGCCCCCGAGCGATATGGGGCATTTCGGACGCGGTTCTCTTAGGAACGGCGCCAATCGCGATAAAGTTATTCAAGTTATTTGAGTTAGTTGAAAGGAAGTTTTTCGTGAGCGATACAAAACTGGCTGAACTGGAGGCCAGGATTCAGGAGCTGGAGGATGTCCGCGAAATTACGGATTCAGCGCGCAAGTTCAATTGGGAGTGCTGCGGTGGTTTCAACGGTTTGCAGGCCGGCCGTATGGAAGCTCTGGACAACCTTGCCGACGACGCGACGATCGAAGTCAAGGGTCTGCATGAGCCGGGCAAAGGCCCCAAGGGGCGTGAGCAATACACGGCGTACTGGGACTATTTTTATGGCGATGCCGGCCCGCTGCCTTATGTGTTTCAGACCGCCGTATCCGAATTTGTCGAAGTCAACGGCGATGTGGCTGAGAGCTGGTGCGTGATGATTGGCCTGTTCGGTTTTCGCGGCGGGGGCAGGCCCAATTTCAACCTTGCAACGCGGCGCAACTACTACAAACGCACCGATAAAGGCTGGAAGATCACGAAGACGACGATCGATGGCGGCCTGGGTTTTGAGGTGGACGAACTCAAGGGCGGTCTGCACACTCTCAACGAACTGCCGCCGATGGACGATCGTAAGCCATGGACATGGTCGGCCGACTGACAATCCGGGCTTTCGCAACAGGTTCAATGACCGCTGGCCGTCAACGGGTCGGCGGTTTTCGTTTCAGGTTATGCGATCAGGACTGCCGCATCGCGGCGACAAGTTCATCAAGATCAAAGTTGGGCTTGCGGCAAATTTCGAACAGTTTGTGTTCGCGCGCTGCGACTGCACGGATGGCTTGGGGAAGGTCCGCAGCCAGTTCCTTCGGGATTTTGACGATGCCGTGCATATCGCCGTGCAGCAGGTCTCCCGGATTAACGACAACGCCGCCCATGGTTACAGGTTCGCCAATCGAAATGAGGTCCGGAGAGCCTCCACCCAGACCGATGCCGTTGGCGAATGTCTGGAAGCCCAATGCTTCCATTTCGGGCACGTCGCGAACCGGGCCATTGGTCACACCAGCCCGGCAATCGAGCGCGACGTTGATATGTGCGGTAAGTTCCCCCCAGCAGCAGACGGGGCCTTTCCAGTCCCCGATGTTCTCGACCACCAGAAATCGCGGTGCCGGGACGGTGAGAAGTCCCTGATCGGGGCCGGTCTGGATGTTTTCGGAGGGCGGGCCACCGCTGCGCCGCGTGGCGATTTTGCGGGTAACGGCAAATCCCACGCGCACACCCAGTTTCGGAGCCATGCAGCCCACGATCTGGCGGTCCATCGTTTCCAGCTTTTCAGTCGGCACTCCCAGCCGTTTCAGCCCGTTCAGCACGGACGGGGTGCTGAATGTGTGGAGTTCCTCGATCAATTCCCGGCTGATCTGCATTGCACTCTCGCTTTGATACCGTGGGAGGGGAAGTGGGGCTGTGTTTTCCTTCAAACTGCTCCGCCCGGTTGATAAATCAGAGTGCAGCGAAGCGATACATGGTGATGTCCTCACCGGGGATATCTTCATAGACGATCTTCATTGGCATTCCGATTTTCAGCTCTTCGGGATCCATGTCGATCGTGTTGCCCAGCACGACCAGCGAACGGGGGCGCTCTTCCAGTTCGAGCAGGACGACGCCGTAGGGATCCTTGCCGAAGGTCAACGGGCCGCGATGCACCACGGAAAAGGACATGACGGTGCCGCGCCCGCTTACTTCGGTCCAGCTCTGGTCTTCGCAAAGACAGCTTCGGCAGGCCGGATAAGGGATCCAGTTCCAGTCCCCGCAATCGTTGCACTTGGGAACAAGAAACTTGTGGGCCGCCGTGCCTTCCCAAAAGGGAGCGTTTACTGGATCTTTCTTTGGCAGTGGCCGCAGATAAGGTTCGGCATCCATGGTCATCTCTTTATGATTATGCAGCCAGAACCAGCGTGCCCGCCAGTCCGTGAACGGACCAGCCCTGGGCCAGTGTTACGCCGATCTTGGGATCCTTGACCTGCCGGTCTCCGCATTCGCCGCGAAGCTGGCGCACCACTTCGATCGTGTGCAGGCCGCTGGGATTGCCGTTGTGGCTGTTGGACATGAGGCCGCCATCGGTGTTGGACGGCATCTTGCCATCCAGCCAGAGGTGGCCTTGCGCCATATAGTCCGCACCTTCGCCCAGCTTGCAGAAGCCCATTTCCTCAAGATTGCGGGCAACGGTGACGGCAAAGCAATCGTAAAGGCCGGCCACGTCGATATCGT
>JAHRVR010000162.1 GCA_019090585.1 Sphingomonadaceae bacterium | reverse complement strand
TGTCCGCCATGAATGCGGTGATAGCGGCTGATTCCGCCTTCGCCCGTGTCATGGGCAAAGCCACCCATGACAGCGCCTTTGTTCAGCGCCTCGATTGCCCGGGCCGAAAGCGATCCGAAACTCATTGCCGAGATGTTCAGCAGCGCCGAATTGTAGGGTTGTTTGCAATCGGGTCCGCCAACGCGAACATGCCATGATCTGGGGCAACTATCCGCGGGCGCAATGGAATGACCAAGCCATTCATATTCCTGTGAATATACATCCAGTTCGGTGCCCATCGGATGGCGGTCGATTTGCCCCTTGGCCCGCGCATAAACCAGGCTACGCTGGTCGATACTAAAGGGTCTGCCTTCAGTATCTCCTTCGACGATATAGCTACGTAGAAATGGGCGAAGGTCCTCAAACAGCCACCTGATCCGGGCAATCAGGGGATAGTTGCGGCGCAGTGCATGTCGTCTCTGGAAGAAATCCACCAATGCGATTGCCGCAAGGGGCACGAGAGCTATCAGACCCCAGCGCAATGGCGTATAGGCAAAGCAGCCCAGGCAAGCAGCGATGAGCAGAGCGGGCGACAGGTAGCGCGGGATGGGGAGCATCAGGTTCGTGGCCTCGGATCAGCCGATGTTGGCGGCAATAAAATCAATCGTGCGCTGATCGGCGAGAGAGGCGGACTTTTCATCGCGCCGTGAACCGAATTCGGCGGCAAAGCCGTGATCGAGTCCTTCGTAATCATGGAGCGTGACTTTCGGATGATCGTCGAGTCCCTCATGCATCGCTTTTTGAGCCTCGGGCGGGACAAAGCCGTCTGCGGTCGGGATATGGAGCATCAGCGGGTGGGAGATAGCATGCTTTTCACCCAGCATCTGGTCGATCATCACGCCGTAATAACCGACTGAAGCATTGATATCGGTACGAGCCGCCGCCTGAAAAGCGACCCGGCCGCCCATGCAAAATCCCACAAAACCAACCTTCTCGACACCCTGTTCGCTTCGGATCCAGTGAATTACCGCTTCGACATCGCGAATGGCCTGATCGAAATCATGGCTCATCATATAGCCGATGGCTTTTTCCATTTCGCCTTCGACATCGGGATCGAGTTCCACGCCCGGTTCCTGACGCCAGAATGCATCGGGAGCCACAGCAAGGTAGCCCCTTCCGGCCCAGTCATCGGTTTTCTTCCGGATGCCTTTATTCACACCGAAAACTTCCTGATAGACGATAATTGCGCCGCGCGGCGCTCCTTCGGGCCTGGCGACATAAGCGGGAATTCTGGCGTCTCCGCTCAGAGTTGCAATTTGCGTGTTGGTGGACATGTTCAACTCTCCTGCGCTGATCTGTCTATGGACTTAAGTGTTGTGCCGCCTTGCCGCAATATCGTTGGGCGAGGAGTTGGTTGATTACAGGGCAACTGTGGGGCGATGGACATTGCCCGGTGCATGTGTCAGCAACATTGCAGTTCCTTCGCATGGAGAACGGCGTGAACATCAATGTTGTGGTTGATTGCAGACCTGAAGATGCGGGGCGCTTTCCGGGGCTGCCCGATGCGATACAGGCTAATCAGGCAAATCTTGTGGCGATGACCGGAGCGATGGCGGGCGGTATGGGTGGCGGTGCGCCCAGCAAGAAGGACTGAACGCTTTGTGCCGTTCCGGGCTTAGGTGGGCCAGAATTTCGGCGCAGGGCATTGCAAGTGGCTGACACGATCTTTGCTCTTTCAAGCGGCGCGCCCCCGGCGGCGATCGCGATCGTTCGTATAAGTGGTCCGGCTGCAAATGTGGCGCTGGCCGCGTTGGCCGGGAAAGTACCCGAGAAGCGCCGGGCCGTTCTGCGAACTCTCAAGGATACAGATGGGCTGACTCTCGATCGCGCGCTTGTGTTGTGGTTTCCCGGGCCGGCAACCAGCACCGGAGAAGATCTGACGGAACTGCACTTGCATGGTGGGCGAGCGGTGGTCATGGCGGTTGAACAGGCACTCGCCGCGATGGATGGGTTGCGCCGTGCAACTCCGGGCGAATTTACCCGGCGGGCGTTCATCAATGGCAGGATTGATCTGGCCGAAGCAGAGGGCCTTGCGGACCTGCTTTTGGCAGAGACTGAATTGCAACGCCGTAGTGCCATGGCGATGGCGGGCGGGGCGCTGTCACGGCAGGTTGAGGCGTGGCGCGATGCCTTGCTTGAGGCCTCGGCATCGATCGAATCCGTCCTGGATTTTTCAGACGAGGACGATGTCGCTGCGCTCCCTGCCGATTTTGGCGAGCGTGTTGCGGTTTTGCATGGAAAGCTGAGACAGTGGTTGGAGCGGCCACAAGCAGAAGTGTTACGCGAAGGGTTCAGGGTTGTTCTGGCAGGTCCTCCGAACTCCGGAAAAAGCACTCTTTTCAATACTTTGGTCCAGTCAGATGCGGCGATTACGTCGGAGGTCGCAGGTACCACCCGTGATGTGTTGACGCGAACTGTCGGCATGGAAGGCATTCCGTTCCAATTCCTCGATACGGCTGGCTTGCGTGATCCGACAGATGCGGCGGTCGACCCTGTAGAAGGAATTGGTGTTGAAAGGGCGCGGCGCACCATCGACGATGCCGACCTCGTGCTCTGGCTTGGAGCAGAAGGCGAAGGGCCGGATGATGGCTGGGAAATTGAGGCGAGATGCGACCTTTCAGGCCGTGCTTGTAAGGAGCGCCCGCGCCATGTGCTTTCCGCCGTTACCGGGCAGGGCGTCGATGGGCTTCGGTCTGATCTTGTCATTGCAGCGCGCGCCAGTATGCCTCGGCCAGGCGAAGCGGCGCTCAATGAGCGGCAGGTCCGTTTGTTGGGCGCGGCTGGCCGGGCCATCGCTTCCTCTGCGTTACAGGATGATCCCCTGCTTGCTGCGGAGGACCTTCGAATAGCGCGGGCCGCTTTCGATGCTTTGCTTGGCCACACAACGACGGAGGACATGCTCGATACGTTGTTCGGGCGCTTCTGCATCGGCAAGTGATGTTCCACGTGGAACAAGGCGAGCCTTGATCGCGGCTTTGACGCAAATCGGCGGCTGACGTAAGGACCCGTCCGGTAATGCAGACATTCGATATCATTGTGATTGGCGGCGGCCATGCGGGCTGCGAGGCTGCTTCGGTAGCGGCGCGGATGGGTGCGCGCGTCGCACTGGTGAGTTTCGATCTCGATGCAGTCGGTGCGATGAGCTGCAATCCGGCGATCGGCGGTCTCGGCAAGGGGCATCTGGTGCGCGAGGTCGACGCCTTTGATGGGTTGATTGCGCGAGCGGCAGACGCGGCGGCCATTCATTACCGCATGCTAAACCGCTCGAAAGGCAGCGCTGTTTGGGGTCCGCGCGTGCAGGCCGATCGCAAGCTATTCAAGGCCGCGATCCAGCGTTTGCTTAAGGAACAGGGGGACCTTTCGCTGATTGCCGGAGAGGCGCAGG
>JAHRVR010000161.1 GCA_019090585.1 Sphingomonadaceae bacterium | reverse complement strand
GCAGGGGGCGGTGCCGGAATCGGCGCGGCGGGAGCAGGGTCTTTCTTTTCTGCGACTGGCGGGACAATTTCCGGCCCGTCCTGATACCAGCTATTACGGCATTTGGCACAGCGCACAGTGCGCCCTTCGACGCCAATTGCGCTATCGGGTACAACATAACGGGTGGAACATGCAGGGCAGGCGATGATCATGGTCAATCCGTTAAGCACGCCAGTTGCGCGTGCAGCAAGCATCGGACCCTTTTTTCCACATTCATAGGCGGCTATGGGCAACATAACGCGCATTTTTTGGATATCAGACAAGCATGGACCAGGCCGCCGAAGCTCAAATCGTCCAGTTCGACAATGTCGGCCTGCGTTATGGCACCGACAAGGAAGTGCTGAGCGATCTGTCTTTTACGCTTTTCCCCGGCAGTTTTTACTTCCTCACGGGCGCGAGCGGCGCGGGCAAGACGTCGCTTCTCAAGATGCTCTACCTCGCACAACGTCCATCGCGCGGCATGATCCGCATGTTCGGTTCTGATGCCATAACCCTGCCGCGCGAGCGCCTGCCCCTCATGCGCAGGCGTATCGGCGTGGTTTTTCAGGACTTCAGGCTGGTTTCCCATCTTTCCGCCTTTGACAATGTTGCCCTGCCCCTGCGCGTTGCGGGGGCAAGCGAGAGAGATCTTGCAAAACCAGTGTCGGACATGCTGGATTGGGTCGGACTTGCTGATCGCATGGATGCGCGGCCAGCCACACTTTCCGGCGGCGAGCAGCAGCGCGTTGCAATTGCGCGCGCGGTGATCGCCCGGCCAGAGATGCTGGTTGCCGATGAGCCGACCGGAAACGTCGATCCCGCCATGGCTATCAAGCTGCTGCGGCTATTCGAGGCTCTGAACGGGCTGGGCACAACCGTGGTGGTGGCAACGCATGATGTTCACTTGCTGCAAAAGGTGCCCGATTCCCTGATTATGCGGCTCGACAAGGGCAGACTTTCCGATCCGACAGGTGCGTTGCGCTTTCCGCCGCGTCGGCCTTCGGGCCGGGCGGGCTCTTCAGCATGAGCATGGTAAGCGGCCTGGGCCGCCGCACCGCTGGGCTGCTGCGTGAGCTTACGGGCGCGGGTGAGGCTGAGCTTGTTCCGCAAACACGACTTTCGGGGCCAATGCCATGGGTCATCGCGATCATGGTTGCACTGACTGTCATTGCGATGACTGCCGGTCTGGCGCTGCGCAACACGGTGTTGTCTGCAAAGGCGGAACTTGAAGGCGGTGTGACCATCCAGATCATCGAGGCGCGAGAGCAGCTACGCAAGAAACAGGGCGAGGCGGCGATCGAGCGGCTGCGTGAGTTGCCGCAGGTGGTTTCGATCCGGCTGGTTCCGCAAGAGGAACTTAACCGGTTGATTGAGCCCTGGCTTGGTTCCGCGAGTTTGGGAAAACGGGATTCGGCGGTGCCTGTGCCGGCGCTTATCGATTTGCAGCTGAAGGGAAAAGTGGACCCCCGCCACATCGCCGAAGTCGAAGCCGCGCTTGCCGATGTCGCTCCGGCCGCGCGGGTGGATGCACAGTCCGGCTGGCTGGAGCCGGTCTATGAGGCGATGGAATCGCTCTTGTGGCTGGCTACTGCGCTGGTCGTTCTATTGGCGATGGCGCTTTCCGCTGCGGTGCTGATGGCATCGCGCAACGCGTTGGGGAGCAATCGCGATACTATTGAGATTGTGCACCTGCTCGGCGGCACGGATTCGCAGATTGCGCGGGTATTTCAGCGCTCCATCGGTGTCGATGCGGCGACCGGCGGGGTTGTCGGACTGGCGCTTGCAGTGGTGGTGGTGCTGTTTCTTGGGCGCCGGTTTGCGGGGCTGGGCGCAGGAATCGTCGATAATGGGGCGCTTTTGTGGAGCGATTGGCTGCTGCTGGCGCTGGTGCCGCTTTTCGCAACGCTGCTTGCCATGGTCACAGCGCGCCTTACCGTGATGCGTGCTTTGCGCAAAATGCTATAGAGCTTGTATGTTTCGCAGAATCCTATCGCTGTTAGTCCTCGTGTGGTTGCTCGGATTTGTCTGGTTCGCGGTTGTGCCGCCCAAACCTGTTGGCGAAGCTCAGGCGGATGCGGCCGTGGTTCTGACCGGGGGCGAGGGGCGGATTGATCGCGGGCTGGAGGTGTTGGCCGAAAAATGGTCGCCGGCGCTGCTGGTCTCCGGGGTGGATCGGGACGTCAGGCCGCGCGAGTTTGAAGTGGAATATGAGATTTCGCCGCGGTTGATGAAATGTTGCATCACGCTTGGTTTCGAATCCTTCGATACCAGGTCAAACGCGCTGGAATCGTCACGCTGGCTTGCCCGTAACAAGTTTCGCACCGTGCGGTTGATCACATCGGACTGGCATATGCGCCGCGCAGCGCTGGAATTTGAGATGGCAAAGCCCGAAGGCGTTATCGTTATCCGCGATGCGGTGCCGACACACCCCAGCCTGAAAACCCTGATTCTGGAATATCACAAGCTGATCGTGCGCCAGCTTTCCTGGCTATGGGACGCATGATGCCGGTCCGGGTCGGAGATGTGCTGCGCAGCCTGATCTTCTATGCCGCCTTCTATGTCGGCTCAGTGTTCCTCGTGATTGGCGCCCTGGTTGCCTTGATCTTCAGCCAAAAGGGCCTGCTACGTGTGAGCGAATGGTGGTCTGCCTATCATCGGTTCTGCGCCAGATGGATTCTTGGCATAAAGGTGGTGTTGCAAGGAAGCTTGCCTCGCGAAGGTGTGCTGGTTGCCCTGAAGCATGAGAGTTTCTTTGAAGCGATTGACCTGCCTCACCTGCTCGATCGGCCGGCGATCTTTGCCAAGATGGATCTGCTTCGCATTCCGCTCTGGGGCCGGGTCGGGGCTGCCTATGGCCTGATCGGAGTTGAACGGGATCAGGGTGCAGGGGCGCTGCGCAAGATGATAAGAGCGGCAAGGGAGCATCAGGCGCAAGGCCGTTTTCTGGCGATCTTCCCGGAAGGAACGCGTACTCGCCATGGTGACGAGGCCCCTCTTCAGGCGGGCTTTGCGGCGCTTTACAAATTGCTTGGCGAGCCGGTTCTGCCGATCGCTGTAGACAGCGGGCCGCCGTATCACCGCCGGTGGAAGCGCAAGGGCACGATTACTTACAGGGTTGGTGAGCTGATCCCTGCGGGCCTCCCCCGCGCCGAAGTGGAGCAACGCGTGACCGCGGCAATCAATGATCTCAACGCCCGCTAGGCCCTCGACGCCCGCTAGGTTTTGTGCCCGGGCAGCCACGCTGGAAATTACGTTTGGTGGTCGGTCCGGCCGAAATCAGGCCGATCGTCGTCCTGGCCTTCCTCGATGATCGATCGGCGGATGGTGCGGGTCCGGGCGAAATGATCGAACAGCGCCTCACCATCACCAACGCGGATCGCGCGTTGCAGCCCGGTCAGGTCTTCGGTGAATCGCTGCAGCATGGTCAGCACCGCCTCCTTGTTGGACAGGAAGACATCGCGCCACATGGTGGGATCGGACGCGGCAATGCGGGTGAAATCGCGAAAGCCGCCGGCTGAATATTTGATGACTTCGCCTTCGGTCACGTCCTCAAGGTCCGACGCGGTTCCAACGATCGTATAGGCGATGAGGTGCGGCAAGTGGCTGGTAACGGCGAGCACAAGATCATGGTGCTTGGCATCCATGATCTCGACATTGGCGCCCAGCGCCTCCCAGAATTCGACCAGAGCGGTAAGTTTCAAAAGGTCGGTCGGCTCTGGCGGTGTAATGATGCACCAGCGGTTGTGGAACAGCGTGGCAAAGCCGGCGCCGGGTCCGGAATGCTCGGTGCCGGCAACCGGATGGGCAGGGATGATCGTGCGGCCGGGCAGGGCGTCTCCCAGCGCTTTGGCAATCGCCTGTTTGCTGGAGCCGACATCGCTGACCAGTGTGTCCTGTGGCAGAACATCGGCGACTGCGGTGGCGGCATCGCCCATTGCGCCGGGCGGCACGCAGAAGATCACGAGATCGCAATTCTTCACGGCATCGGCGGCGGTTTCGCAAACCTCATGCACCAGACCGCGTTCGCGCGCTTGGGCGCGTGTGCCGGGATCAAGGTCGTATCCGGTGGTGTGAATCTCCGGCAGATGGGCCTGCGTAGCCAGCCCGATTGAGCCGCCCTCAAGCCCAAGTCCAATGATGGCGATAGTGCTGAAGCTCATCGTGCACCCTCTGCCATAACCGCAAGGGCTGCGGCAATGGCGTCCATGTCCTCGCGCTTGCCGATGGTGAT
>JAHRVR010000160.1 GCA_019090585.1 Sphingomonadaceae bacterium | reverse complement strand
TTTCGCGCAATACCGCTATGGCGTCAGCACCCGCCTGCATGCCCTCAGCGTCGGACAGAGAAGGTGCCTTTCGCGCAAGCGCCAACGCCCCCTGCACCGCCAGAGGCGCGTTTTCGGCAATGCTCCGTGCAAGTGCCAATGCGCCCTCCACTTGCTCGCCATTCGCCACGACCTTGTTGACCAGCCCCAGTTCATAAGCGCGGCCAACATCAATGGGATCGCCCGTGGTAATGATCTCAAATGCAATGTTGCGCGGGACCACATTTGGAAGACGGCTCACGCCGCCTGCGGCGGCCAACAGGCCGCGCTTGGGTTCAGGCAGACCGAACATGGCATCTTGCGTGGCGACGATCATATCGCAAGCAAGCGACAGCTCCATGCCGCCGGCGAGCGCGGAGCCAGCAACGGCCGCAATCCACGGCTTTTTGCGCGAAGCCTCGACAAATCCAGCGAAGCCGCCGTCCTTTGTGAACAGCTCTTTGCTCCGGCCTTCGGATACGATTTTCAGATCCGCTCCGGCGCAGAAAACCTTGTCGTTCGAAGATGTCAGGATGACGACACAAACCTTGTCATCGCCCTCACTGCGCTTGATTGCCTCGTCGAGCCCCTGGGTCATTTCAGGACTGATGGCATTACGTTTTTCGGGCCGGTTAAGCGTGACTAGCGCAACACCATTCTCAAGAATCTCGTACTGGACAATGTCGGACATCCCGTTTCTCTCCCGCTGAATGAAGCACTCATATGGCATTCTTTCCACTCGCCTAACCTATCACGGCGGAAACTCAAGATTGCAAAATCAACGGGCCTTGCCCATTATCCGGCCGACACGATCAGATAGAGCAAAAAGCTCACGGCAGGAGAGATTATGGACAAGGATCATGCGGCAAAAGTTGCCATCGTCACGGGGGCAGCGGGCGGCATAGGCATCGCCACGGCACAAAGGCTGGCTCGTGATGGTTTCCGCGTCGTACTCTCCGATATTGCCGAGGAACCGGCGCGCCAGGTCGCCGATGAGCTTGGCGGAATTTTTCAACCTGCGGATGTCACCAACGAAAGCGACGTGGCCGCTCTGGTCGATTGCGCAATCAGTAAGTTTGGCAGGCTCGACGTCATGATCAACAACGCCGGGCAAGCTGGTGCGGTCGGCCACATTACCGATATCACCGCCGAAAACTGGTCGCGAACGATCGCAATTATCCTGGACAGCGTGTTCTACGGCATAAAACATGCCGCGCGCGCCATGATCGCGGGCGGGCGCAGCGGCTCGATTCTCTCTACGACAAGCATTTCCGCGCAGCGGGCCGTTGGCGGCCATCCCTATATTGCAGCCAAGCACGCCCTCATCGGCCTCACTCGATCCGCCGCGAACGACCTTGCGCCACACGGCATCCGCGTCAACGGCGTCGCCCCGGGATATGTGCTGACACCGATGACGGTCGACATGTTCGGCGGGGAAGAGGCAGCGCGGGACGTGCTCGCGGGCCGCTCGGCGCTCCCGTCTATCATTGAGCCTGGCGACATCGCAGATGCTTTTGGCTTCCTCGCCAGCGACGGCGCGCGCGCCATCACAGGGCAGCAACTGACGGTCGATGCCGGATTCCTCGAATGCCTGAATCGCTCGATGAGCTTTGACCGCGAGCCGGGCTACCTGGGGTCTTCGCATTAAGCCCCTGATTTAAAATGGAGTTCCGGCTTCTCTGCCGCGATGCACGCACGAAAACCGGCGGTGTTTCGGGTCAGATATCGAGGCCCGAACCATGAGAGGAGTTGCCATTAGGAGCCCAGGTGTTGTCGCGGGGGCCATGATGCGCCATTACCGCAGTGCAATTATGCGTTTTTAGGAGAGGAAGCACGTCCGCGTGAGTATCATCGCGCCCAAGCCGGACAGTGGCAGTCATCTCGCTGTACGGATTAAGCGACCTGCGGAACGACGCAGTTCGTCCCGCTCGGCAACACGCGCACTGGACGTGCTCGAGCTGTTCGGGCGAGTGCGGCGCGCACTGCGTGCCATGGAAATTTCACGCGAACTGGACATGCATTCCTCGACGACAAACCAGCTTCTGAAAACGATGGTCGATTCCGCACATCTCGCTTTCGATGCTCAGGCCAAAACCTATCTGCCATCATCGCGGCTGGCAGCATTCAGCACATGGATTGTCGAGAGCTATGGCGCGGATGGCCGGCTGCGCGGACTGGTGGAGGAAATCCACGCCCATTCCGGCATGGTCGCAACGGTAACCACGCCCAACGACCTGTTCATGCAGATTGTCGATGCCGTCATACCCAACGCCACCGAAGGCAACGACGCCCTGCCCGAACGCGGATTGCAGGTCTCTATCCTCGGTTCGGCAATTGGCAGCGCCTATTTGTCCACACTGGATGAAGCGGAGATCCGCCGCATCGCTTATCGAGCCAGAGTGACTGACGATGAGGTGGATTCGCTTCTCCAATCAGCAAGCCAGATCAGGGCGGATGGCTATGCAGTTGGCCCAACGGCGACGAATGGCGATCTCTGGTCGCTTGCCATGCCGCTGCCAGCACAGGGCCTTCGCGTGCCTGCAGTTGTCGGCTTGGCCGGCCCCGAAGAAAGAGTCAAAGACAGCCTGCCCGAACTGGCCACAGCCATGCGCGCCGCCATCGATAAATGGTTCAAGAAAGTCTGAGCAGCTGACCCGAAACACCGCCAATGACGGCGTTTCGGGTGCATTGCACCGCTCTCCTCGCCGAACTTAGTCGTCGACGCCCATTGTCCCGCCGGTCTTCACCCGGCTTGCCCTCTCCATGATCCCCGGCCAGCCGTTCGCGGTATAGCCGCCGTCGACCGCCAGTGTCTGTCCAGTGACGTATGAGGACAGGTCCGACATGAAAAAGGTCACAGCCTTGGCAATGTCCATGGTCGTGCCGCGGCGCCCCAGCGGCAGATGGCCCGACATCGCCGCCTCCCCGTCCGCGTCGCCCTCTGGAATGCGCGGAGTGATGATTGCTCCGGGAGCGACGATGTTGACGCGAATCCCCTCCGAGGACCACTCGGCCGCCATGCTCTTTGCAAGGTGGATAAGACCCGCCTTGGCTGCACCATAAGAGGCATGGAGCGCAGCAGCGCGAATACCATCAACCGAAGCGAGCGCACAGATATTCGCTTTGCCATTGCGCGCCAAGACACGACTGGCAAGCTCACGCGAAGCCCAGAAGAAGAAGCGCAAGTTGCGCTGGTGATCCATGTCCCAGACCTCGGTCGTCATTTCGGTGATCGGCGCCCAGCCGGCCATGCCGATGATGCACACCATCCCGTCTAGCGGGCCAAACTCAGTATCCACCTCCGCGATCGCGCCAACGAGTTGTTCTTCGACCAGAACGTCGCAGCTGATTGGATAGGCAGACACACCCATCGCCTCTATGTCCTTGCAGACCTTTTCGGCGCGGTCGAGTTCCAGATCGAGGATCGCGACATTACAGCCCAGGCTTGCCAGCACATGTGCGGTCGCCTCACCATTGCCCTGTCCGCCGCCAACGATAAGGACGCGCTTGCCGTCCAGTCCCATGAGTTCTTTCATCAAATGTCCTCTCAAGCCTTAAGCAGGCGCTTCGGGCGTCTTGGCCCAGTTTTGTTCAGTGATGGAATCTTCGGCTTCGCGAATGCCTTTCGTCAAACCGTTGGCAACCCCGGTTTTGCCCATCTTCTGAAGCTCCGGGATGACGTAAGTCCCCAGCAATTCGATCGACTTTAGCACCGCAGTATGCGGCAAATACCCGAAGTTGAGATAGCACAGCACTTGATCGACGCCAATTTCGTCATAGCGAGCCAGCTTTCGCAGACACTCATCAGGAGTGCCAACAATCACCATGTCCTCACGGTCGAATTCTGTGATGTCAAACTCGCCTCGGGCCTGCGCTTCCAGAACCGGGAATGCCTGCTTCTGCTGCTCTTCTGAAAGGTGGGCCATCTCCCACTTCAGGTGGAATTCGGCAAGACCCTTGTACCACCACCACATCGAATCCCAGACCCGGTCGGTTTCGAACGTATCGCGGCTTTCAGCGCAGTGAACCAGCGTGTAAACGCCCACTTTGTTGGTGTGAACACTGGTCAGAGGAACAGCCGTCTTCTGCGCCTCATGATAATGATCGATGATTTCCTTCAGGCGGGTCAGCGGCTGCATGATGCTGAAGCAAAGAAGGCCGCAGCCGTTCTCGCCCGCCATGACAGCGCTGGTCTCAGAAGAAGCGGCCATCCATGCCGGCGGGTGCGGATACTGATACGGTTTGGGCGTAACCATCCGCGCGGGGAATTTCAGATACTCGGAATCTTCCTCGTACGTTTCCTGCTCCCACATCCCCACGACCGAGCGTGCGGCAGCCTTCAGCTTTTCCTTGCTGTTCGGGATATCCACGTCGAACGCGATCTGCTCCATCGGGGTGGAGCGGCCCATGCCCCAAATCGCGCGGCCGCGTGACAGCATATCAACCGTGGCCACATTCTCGGCAACGCGTGCGGGATGAATGAACTCATGCGGCATCAGCGCAACGCCAAAACCC
>JAHRVR010000159.1 GCA_019090585.1 Sphingomonadaceae bacterium | reverse complement strand
CCAATGCCCCGTTTGACGGCTTCTCTGCCACGAACCCCTTTCTCGTATAGATTCTCCATCTCATCCTCATAGATCGGCAGACCGTAGTTACTCACCACAATGTCGAAATAATCCCCTGTCACGCCGAAACCACCGGAAACGTTCAGCGTTTCCCCGGTAATATAGGAAGACTTATCTGACGCGAGGAAGGATACTGCGGCGCCAATTTCCTCTGGTTGCCCCCAGCGTTTCAGGCAAAGGGCCTTTTGCGTCTCTTCCTCCCAGCCTTCCGGGAAGGCGTTCTTGGCGCTAAGCTCTTTGAACATTCCGGCCTCGATCACGCCGACAAGGACCGAATTCGCACGGATACCGAACTGCCCTTCCTCGCGCGCTATTCCTTTGAGGAAGGCTTCGTTCGCCGCCTTGGGAACGACGGACAGGCCATCGCGTTCAGGAAAGCGGCGATGCCCGGCAGAGCCGAGATGAACGATCGTGCCGCCGCCTTGCTCGCGCATATGCGCAAGGATGGCCGATACCGATTGAATTAGACCGAACGTCTCTACCTGAAAAGCCGCGTCCCATGCCTCACGCGGCGTTTCGTTAAGGGGAAGTTGCTCGACAAGCGGCCCGGCACACCAAATCAGCGAGTGTAAACGGCCGTGCGATGCGGCAGCGTCCTTGATCATGGCGGAAAGTGCCTGAGGGTCCGTGACATCGCATTGATGTACCGTCGCATCGCGGCCCAGGTCCTTGGCGTCACGCGCAACCTTCCGGGCAGCGTCTTCGTTGCGATTATAGACAAGGGCCAGATCGGCACCGTCGCGGGCGAGCACTCGTGCGACTTCGCTACCGATCCCGCCACTCGCACCCAGGACCAGCGCTGCGCCATCAGGGAAAATCTTCATCGTTCCAATCCCTCTCACATGTTCAGCCATGCACCCGGCTCACCCTTCAGGCTTCGTGCCGGGTCCTGAGCTTATTTCTGCTTTTGCGGGGGCGCTCCAGCGTCCGGTTTCCATCCAGATCAGGAAGCGCCGCAAGGGCAGCAGCCATATTATGCCGAGCAGCAGATAGATGGGGGCCTGTGCGAGCGCGTGCCAGTCTGAAATGAGCGGAGGCACAAGCGAGGCGATGGCAATGCCGTAAAGCGTCAGCGCAATGATCAGCGCGATGACCCCGGCCGGTATTCGCCATGTTGGCTGGTCCCGGTGCATCATGCCTCTCCTGTGAATGCCCGCGTCGGTGTTACGACCATCCTCAAGGGCCGGTCATGCGCTTCTGTTGGCAACGCATCTACAAGCTGGCAATCCCAGCCAAGCCCAACGGGAATGACATGTTTGTGCCGGGCGAGCCAGCGGTCGTAGTGCCCGCCGCCCTGACCAAGCCGGTGCCCGTCGGCGGTAAAACCCGTCAGGGGCGTGAACACGAGATCGGGCAATATCTCTTGCGTGTCTTTGCGGGGTTGAGCGATCCCGAAGGGCCCCGCTTCCAGCTCGTCTTCATCATAGGGATTGTCCCAGCGCCGAAATTGCATGGGAGCGTCCCGGTTATCGAAATAGGGCAGGGCAAGTGCGTAGCCGTTTTCCTGATACCATTTCGCATATGGCAAGGTCGGTGCCTCCGCTTTCATGGCGCAGTACAGTCCGATTGTGGCGCCGGGGCTGGTTAGGGCGGCAAGCGGTCCGGGGGGGCGATAGAACATGAGTGCAAGCGCCTCAGCCGGTAAGGCCTGGACATGTTCGCGGCGCTGCTTTTTCAGACGATCGCGCAATTCCTGTTTTTCTTTGGCGATCAATCTTTTCGTATCCGGACGTAGTGGCATGAGCCAGTAGAGGGGCGGCATGAGCCAATAGAAGGAGGGTGGCGGGCCCACCTTGGGTCGGTTTCCTAGAACTCCTCTGACGCGTTGACGTCAGGTGGGGGCCATATGCATCGGACCTCAATGCAAAGAAAAGCGGCCCGGACAGGGATAGCTCCCATAGATTTACTTATAGCCTCAGGGATGTTCGAACGGCTCGTGCCGGGCAGATCCCGCCAATACCGTATTTAGGTGTTGCTGCGCTATTGCTCAAGGTCGCTTGCGAGGTTTTCCAGCTTTCCGGCAATGCTGTCCAACTTATCGCTGAGACCGGGCGGAATGCGGGTGGGCGCTGAACTTGGCTGAGACCCCTGCGATTCGTCCAGCTCGTCGGCAAGGACCAGAGCGGCATAAAGCAGCATGCGCACCTCATTCTGTCCGGCATTGTCTCCCTGTGCATTGACCTTGTTATCGATCATCCTGCCAAGATTGCCGATACGCTGCTCTTCGCCATCGGCGCAGGCAATGGTGAACTTTCGGCCGCCGATCTCAAGGACGACGTTGCTCATCAACCTTGCCCCGAAATAAGCACATCGAGCTGTTCAAGTGTCTGGGAAACCGATGTTTTCAACTTGTCGTGGCGGTCACGCAGACCGGGATCCTCGCTCGAAAGCTTGGCTGCGGCCTGTTCAAGGCGTGCAAGAGCGACATCGATCCGGTCCAATGCGCTTTCGAATGAGCCCCCATCCATGACGATTGACTAGCACAAAACTGGCCTATTGCAAAGTTTTGCTACCCATAGTTGTGAACAAGTTGAGCTTGAAACGGGTGTCCGTGAAGGCCTCTGACGGCGCCTGAACTTGACGGCGCGCCCGCTCTCCGTAATGGAGGCTTTCTGTGCGAATCGTCCTGTGTACGCCGTTTCCGGAGCCTATTCTGATGAGCTTAGACCCTGTCCGCCTGGCGCCCATGGCCAATGCCATCCGCGCGCTTTCCATGGATGCGGTGCAGGCGGCCAACAGCGGCCACCCCGGAATGCCCATGGGCATGGCTGATGTTGCCACCGTGCTATATGCCAAATTCCTGAAGTTTGACCCCGCAAGGCCGGACTGGGCGGACCGCGATCGCTTTGTGTTGTCGGCGGGCCACGGTTCGATGTTGCTATACTCGTTGCTGCACCTGACCGGCTATGCGCAGCCAACGATGGATAACATTCGCAATTTCCGCCAACTCGGCAGCCCATGCGCGGGCCATCCTGAGAATCACGAAATCCCCGGCGTGGAATGCACCACCGGTCCACTCGGGCAGGGTTTTGGCATGGCGGTTGGCATGGCCATCGCGGAACGCCATATCAATGCGGAATTTGGTGATAATCTGGTCGATCACCGGACTTGGGTAATCGCCGGAGATGGCTGCCTGATGGAAGGCATCAACCATGAGGCGGTCGGGCTGGCAGGTCACCTCAAGCT
>JAHRVR010000158.1 GCA_019090585.1 Sphingomonadaceae bacterium | reverse complement strand
TTCAATCGCGGCAACACCAAGGTAATCCCCTTGGTGTTGCCGCGATTGAAGCGGTGCTGGATGTCATCGCGAATGATGAATTCCTTGCCAGCGTTCGGGCCAAGGGTGATCGCCTGAGGGGCAAGCTCGAACAATTCATCGGCAACTATCCTGAGCTCTTCGAAGAAGTGCGGGGATGCGGCCTGATGATTGGTCTGAAACTCAAGGTTGAGCCGCGGAAGTTCGTCGCCCACTTGCGGGAGTCTCATGCGGCACTGGCGGTCGCTGGAAGCGATAACGTGATGCGGATCGTTCCGCCTTTGGTGATCGATGACAGCCATATCGATGAATTCATGGAAAAGATTTCCGCGGCCGCAGCCAGCTATGCTCCTGAGGAGGCAGCGTAATGGCCCGGCATTTCCTGGATCTCAGCGATGCTGGCGGAGATGCGGTCGCGGCCATGATCAACGATGCGATCAGCCGGAAGGCCGGGCGGAGCGGTTTCGTCAAAGGACGGGCCGATAGCGACAAGCCGCTTGATGGGCATGTGCTGGCCATGATTTTCGAGAAGAATTCTACGCGAACACGTGTGAGTTTTGACATCGCCATGCGGCAACTGGGCGGGACGGCGTTGGTCATGGATGCGGCGAGCACACAACTGGGCCGCGGCGAAACCGTTGCTGATACCGCACGGGTGCTCAGCCGTATGGTCGATGCGATCATGATTCGCACAGACGATCACGCGAAGATCGAGGAGATGGCGCGTCACGCCAGCGTGCCGGTTATCAATGGGCTTACCGACCGCTCGCATCCTTGTCAGATTGTGGCTGACTTGCTGACTGTCATTGAGAGGGGCAAGGCGCTTCCCGGCCTTGAAGTGGCCTGGGTGGGTGATGGGAACAATGTTCTTAGTTCCCTTCTCGAAGCGGCGGGCCTGATGAAGTTCAACGTTCGGGTCGGCACGCCGAAAGGCTACGAGCCTGATGCAGAATTCGTAAGGAATGCTCGGGCTGCGGGGTCACGTCTGACACTGACGGATGACGCTGTTGAAGCAGTCAAAGATGCGGATGTCATTGTTACCGACACCTGGGTTTCGATGGGCCAGGAACATGCAGCGGACAAGTTGGCTGCAATGGCCCCGTTTCAGGTCAACAACGCATTGATGTCCCATGCAAAGGCTGATGCGATTTTTCTGCACTGCTTGCCGGCCCATCTGGGCGAGGAGGTGACCGAAGATGTATTCGAGAGCAATCAGTCCGCTGTTTTCCTTGAGGCAGAAAATCGTATCCACGCGCAGAAGTCTATTCTGCTGTGGGCTTTTGAACGATTGTGAGCGCGCAGACCGCTCAATCGGAGCGCGAAACGGGATTTGACCGCGTTCTGGCCTTTAGTGTGCCGCAGAACAACGCGCGGGGCCGGGTGGTCAGGTTGGGCCCGGTGCTTGATACCGTGCTTTCAGCCCATGATTATCCCGCACCGGTCAGGCATCTGCTGGGCGAGGCGTTGGTGCTTACGGCTCTCATGGGATCTTTGCTGAAGGACACGGGCAGCCAGCTCACGTTGCAAGCTCAGGCCGACGGCGGGGCTGTGGATCTTTTGGTCTGCGATTATCGTGAAGGTGAACTGCGCGGTTACGTTCGTCACGATGCTGAAAAGCTTGGCAGGATCGGGGCCAGCCCCTCGCTTCAGACGCTCTTTGGTGAGGGTTATCTGGCAATAACTTTCGATCTTGCAGTCGCCGACGAGCGTTATCAGGGCATCGTTCCATTGGAAGGCGAATCGCTGGCACAGGCATGCGAATCCTATTTCGAACGTTCGGAACAGGTGCCCTCTCTGATTCGCGTGGGGATTCAAAGTTCAGCTGGCGGAACCATCGCTGCGGGGCTGTTGGTTCAGCATCTTCCCCAGGGAGAAGACGGCCAGGAGCGGTTGCACGTCAAAGAAGATCATCCCGAATGGGAGCATGTCGCGACTTTGGCAGGCTCCACGCGCCATGACGAACTGGTTGATCCTGAGCTGGGGCTTGAACAACTGATCTGGAGGTTGTTCCATCAGGAATCGGAAGTTCGCGCCGAGCCGCTCGCACAGCTTTCAAGAGGCTGCCGCTGCACAATTGAGCATTACGAAGAGATCCTTGGGCGTTTTCCAGAGAGCGAGCGTGCAGAGATGCGCGGCGAAGATGGCTACGTCCCGGTTGAATGTGCCTTCTGTTCAAAGATTCTCGCAATTGACGTATAAACTCTCTGTTCATCGCGTACTGCTATCTTCCAAGCACCCCCATTTGTGACATGTGGGGCATGCTGACGAACCAAATCCGTGAGCAATCTCTTGATATTTTATGGAGCTAGGACCTTTCGATGAAACGGCAGATTGCCATTGCGATAGCTGGGGGCGCGGTTCTTGCCGGCGTTGTTGTACCCAGTGCGGCCCAGCCGCAGCAAATGGTAATGCTGGACGGGCTTCAGCACGGTAACTGGGAACTTCGCGCTCGGCGTGACAGTGATCATAACCATCGCATCTGCCTCAAAAGTGGCCGACAGTTCATTCAACTCCGGCACACCAATCTGAATTGCAAAAGCGTTATTGTGGATGATACGGCAACCGAAGTGACGGTGCAGTATACTTGCCCTGGTCACGGCTATGGCCGGACATATATTCGCTGGGAGACGAATCAGTTGGTCCAGATCGATAGTCAGGGAATTAGCGATGGTGTTCCTTTCGCTTTCGTGGCAGAGGCCCGGCGTATCGGAGAGTGCCGCGAGTGAAGCCGATTGCTTGCTTGGTCTCGGACGGCTAGCCAGAATTCATGCAACAAATGCAATTATCAGGTGAGGGCCGCGATGCGGTGATCCTCCTGTCGGGTGGGCTGGATTCAATGGTGTCCGCCGCCCTGGCGAAAGAGGCGGGGTTTCGATTGAATGCGCTCACAATCGATTACAACCAACGGCACCGATGCGAGATAGATGCGGCCCGGCGTATTGCCGAAAGGCTTGAGGCCGCAAGGCATGTCGTATTGCCGCTTGATCTCAGGCAGTTCGGCGGGTCTGCTCTGACCGATGACATTCCGGTCCCCAAGGACGGGGTCGGTCCGGATATTCCCGTCACTTATGTGCCGGCACGTAACCTCATTTTTCTGTCACTCACATTAGCCTGGGCTGAAACGCTGGGGGCCTGTGACATATTTATTGGGGTCAATGCACTCGACTATTCCGGGTATCCGGATTGCCGCCCAGAATTCATCAATGCATTTTCCGAGCTGAGCAATCTTGCCACGAAAGCGGGCGCGATCGGCGAAGGTTTCACGATTCATGCGCCACTTCAACTTCATTCCAAGGCAGATATTGCCCGTGAAGCCGCTCGTTTCGCATTGCCACCCTCACTTAGCTGGTCCTGTTACGATCCAACTATTGATGGCATGGCCTGCGGCTCCTGCGATAGTTGTCGCTTACGCAAGGCTGGCTTCGCCGAGGCCGGTGTGGCTGATGACACTAGATATGAAGTTTAGGACACAAGCTTTAGCCTATGCCTGAAGGCAGCGACGATCAGAATCCAGCTCTGTACTTGATCTGAGCGCCTACCGATCACGCTCCATCTCTACGAAAAAGGGGCCGGATTTCTCCGGCCCCTCTTTTCTTAAGTCCCTCTGTAGAGGGGAACTTACATACCGGAACCCGGTCCATAAGTGATTTCGACGCGGCGGTTTTGCAGTTCGCGCACCCCGTCTTCTGTTGCGACCCTGGGCAGGCCTTCACCGAAGCCCTGGCTTGAGATGCTGGCATCGGGAATACCGCGCGCGGAGAGATATTCGCGCGTTGATCCGTTACGCTCTTCGGACAGGTTCT
>JAHRVR010000157.1 GCA_019090585.1 Sphingomonadaceae bacterium | reverse complement strand
TCAGGAAAACCTCGCATCCTCGCGGGAAATCCGGGCTGGGTCCATCGCCCGTGCCGAGAATGAAGAAGAGCGGCGCAGTGAAATGGCCCGTATTTCGGGAGAGCGTTTTGCGTGTCCCCCACCAATGCTGGTCCGGAAATTTGAGTTCAATGCCGACGAGGTTTCCGACGCGAGCGATGAATCGGCCAGTATGGACAAACTGGTGGCCGACCGCGAACGGATTGGCCCGGTCAATCTGGTCGCGGCGGATGAGCTGGCGACCGCCGAATCCGACCATGGTGCCAGCCTCACCGAACAGGCCGAGCTGACCGAGGCGGTCAATCGCCTGCGTGGTTCCATCGGTAATCTCAATCGCGAAGGACGCGAAAGGCTGCGCGCCGCATTCGAAGACGTCGATACCCATTTCCGCCGCTTGTTCTCACGGCTTTTTGAGGGCGGGCAGGCCCATCTGGCCCTGATCGATTCCGAAGACCCGCTCGAGGCAGGGCTGGAAATCTACGCCCAACCGCCCGGCAAGCGCCTGCAATCGCTGTCGCTTCTTTCAGGCGGGGAGCAAGCGTTGACCGCAATCGCGCTCATCTTTGCGCTTTTCCTTACCAATCCCGCGCCGATTTGCGTGCTCGACGAAGTCGATGCCCCGCTCGACGATGCCAATATCGAACGGTTCTGCAGCCTGCTCGATACGATGGTGGCCGACACGGACACAAGATACCTGATCGTCACGCATAACGCCGTAACCATGAGCCGCATGCACCGCCTGTTCGGTGTTACGATGGTCGAGAAGGGAATTTCGCGGCTGGTGAGCGTTGATCTGGGCGCCGCAGAAGAACTGCTCGCCGCAGAGTAAGCCTAGTCTTGCAGGACATAGCGCGGGCCGGGTCCCGCACCGGATGCGCGATCATCGCGGTTGGTCCGCTGGCAACGATCAAAACTCATGCAACCACAGCCGATGCACTCATCCAGCCTCGATCGCGTCCGGGTAAGCAAGGCGATTCGCTCGTCGATCTCCGCACGCATAGACCGGCTGATGCGTTGCCAGTCCGCGATGCTGGCGGTGCGCTCTTTCGGCAAACGAGACATTGCCTTTTCTATTTCCGGCAAGCCAAGGCCAAGCCGCTGCGCAATCAAAATGAAACTGAGCCGCCTGATATCGGATCGGCGAAAGCGCCGCTGGTTTCCGCCTGTCCGCCGCGAAAAGATCAAACCCTTGTCTTCATAAAAACGGATTGCCGAAACCGCCAGCCCAGTACGCTTGGACAGCACACCAATCGAAATAAGCTCGTCCTTGTCCATTTCTTGCATGCCATGCCTCTTCCAGCGAATCTAAAGCCAAAGTGAGATTTGGGTTTAGACGCGAAGATATGACATTTTCTAAACAGCTTATCCACAGACTTGTTACACCAGTCTATGACGCGGTGAAATTGGCAAGGCCGCGCTGTCACAACCGCGTCATATGCATCCGTCAGGGGCGCAGCTCAGCCGGTGCCGCCGCCCGTGCCTGCATTGCCAACCACCCAGCAGGCCAGCGCCATCAAAACACCGGCAAATCGGTTTGAGCGGAACAGCGCCAGCGCATTTGCGCCATCCCCGCCGCGCAACGTAACGATCTGCATCGCCAGATGACCCGCCATGGGAAGAACAGCAAGCAGCGCAATCCATTCCATGCGCAGCAACCAGAAACCAAAAGCCCACAAAGCCACTGCCGCGATGTAGAACAGCGCCACGCCCGTCTTGACCTTTGTGCCCAGCCGCAATGCGCTTGACCGGATGCCGATCAGCGCATCATCCTCACGGTCCTGCATGGCATAGATGGTGTCATAGCCGATCACCCAGAAGGCGCTGCCAGCATAGAGCGCGGCCAGCACTTCCCACCCGTCGCCGCGCAGCTGGGTCCAGCCCACCAGCGCGCCCCAGCTGAAAACAAGACCAAGCCAGACCTGCGGCCACCAGGTCACGCGCTTCATGAACGGATAAGCCGCAACCGGAAGCAGGCTGGCCAAGGCGACAAGCTGCGCTTGCCAGCGCAATTGCGCCAGCACGGTCAAGCCGACAAGACACAGGATGGCAAGCCAGACCCACGCCGCTTTCTTGCTGACCGCGCCGCTCGCCACCGGACGCGATGCCGTGCGCACCACTTGCCGATCAAGATCGGCATCGACGATATCGTTATAGACACATCCCGCACCGCGCATCGCGATCGAGCCGAGCAACAGCCAGACCAGCAACGCCCAGCGACCCTCCCCTCCCGCCAAGAGCACGCCCCAGGCACAAGGCCAGAACAGAAGCCACCAGCCAATCGGCCTGTCAAAGCGGGCAAGCAGGGCGCGGTTGCGCAAGCCGTGCGGAAGCGAAGCGACAAGACCGCGATGTTCACTGTCAGGGACGATCTCAGCAGACATGTCCGGGGGAATAGCCCCGCGCCCGGCGATGAGCTAGTGCAAAGACCATGCCTTCCGGTCCGAAACCTGCAACCCCTGCATGGCCTCCCAAGAGCGCGCCGCGCCTGTTCGTGCCGACCCCGCTCGCGGAAGGGGCCAGCATCGCCATCGAAGGCAGTCAAGCGCATTACCTCGCCAAAGTGATGCGGGTTGCAACAGATGACGCGGTGATCCTTTGCGACAATGTGACCGGCGAATGGCTGACCAATGTGGTGTCGACAGGAAAGCGCACAGTTACACTGAAAGTAGAGCGGCGGCTTTCCAACCGCGAGGAAGTGCCGGATCTTACGTTGTGTGCGGCCCTGCTCAAGAAACCCAGTTTCGATCTCGTGCTGGAAAAGGCGGCTGAACTTGGCGTGCGGCGTATTCAGCCCGTGATCACGCAGCGCTGCGTGGCC
>JAHRVR010000156.1 GCA_019090585.1 Sphingomonadaceae bacterium | reverse complement strand
GGTCGATGCCAGTTTGACATACTTATTAAAAGACGGCGTCGATAAAGGTTTTATTGGTAAGAATGCCAATTTTATTAAATGGGTGCCGATTGTCTTGGCTGTTATTTTCGTCTTGCGCAGTGTGGCGAGTTTTATTTCCACTTATGCGATAATACACCGTGCAAAAAACAGTACCATCAGAGTCGATATCGCAGTTTTTTTCGGCAGACCTGTCTTTCAAAGTTCCTCGCACTTTTTTGGTATTTCGCAGTAGACTGGCAACCTACTTGTCTCCCTTGCTTACCCAAACTATTCCACAAGTGAGCATGCAGTACATGCTCTGAAAAGGGAAGATGTAGAATGCAGGTTGGGTGTAACACAAAGCAGATCATCTGCATCCGCTGGGGCCGGAAGTACGGCCCAGAATATGTCAACAGGCTCTACGGAATGGTCGTGCGCAACGTAACACCGCCGTTCCGATTCTACTGCGTCACGGATTCGACAGAGGGCCTGCGCTCTGAAATCGACGTGATTCCTCTGCCAGAGCTCGATTGCGAGATGCCGCGCACCCGTCAGGGCATCTGGGGCAAGTCCCGGCTTTGGCGGCCCGACCTTGGCGGATTGTCGGGGTCGGTGCTCTTCATGGATCTCGACGTGGTCGTGACCGGCAGCCTCGACCCCTTTTTCACCCATGGGCGACCCGAGGATGTAATCCTGACCCGCAATGCGAACACACCGTTCGAGCGGCTCGGGCAGACTTCACTTTTCCGCTTTCCGGTCGGTGGGCTCGCCGCGCTGCGAGAGGAGTTCCTGGCCGATCCGCAGAAGGTCGCGGAAACCTACGTGTTCGAACAGCGCTTTGTTACGAAATGTACGCCTAGTGGCGTGACGTTCTGGCCGCCGGGGTGGGTGGCGACGTTCCGCTGGCATTGTGTGCGCACCTTCCCCGTGAATTACATATTGCCGCCGAAATTGCCACCCAACGCCCGCACCGTTATCTTTCCGGGCGGGCTGAACCCGGCGGACGCCGTCGACGGTCGCCGGTTCGGGGACGTGCCCATCCGCGGCCCCTGGGCGCATCTGAAAGCTGGGTTGCGCGGGGAACGTCGGGGCAGCCTCGCTCGCCATGTGAGGGGGTACCTTCTGCCAACGCCCTGGGTGCGCGACGCCTGGCGCGAGTAACCCGTGCTGAGCCCGGCCGGGCTCAGCCGTCGTCGCGACGCGTCACGGGCAAGGTACTCCGGGTGGCGTGCGAACAGCCGGACCAGCTCGCGGTACTGTCGTCGACGGATCCCGGGCGTCTTGTTCACTCGCTGCCAAAGCTTGATAACGGTCTCTGGCAGGCTTTGGGGGGACAAGCGCTAAAAGTCGCTCCCGTGGTATCCCAGCAAACTTCAGCAACGCCTGTCCCAACAGGCGCCCGTCGCCCAATTCATCCTCCATCCGGACGACCACCAGCCGGTCGTCCAATGCCTCGCGTAGCCCCGGCGATGATCCGGTCCGGTCCATCAAGATCGTCATGCAGCACTGGCCATTGGTCGAAGGGCTGAGTCACCCGCCGCTTCTTGAAGGCCTCGTTGTAGGATGAGACCTGCCAAGGGATGGGCGCGCGCGTGTAAAGAACGTAAGACATGTCGTATCCCGAAAGGGCGGCATCGAGCCTGTTCCGCCAGCGGGTGTATTCGCGCCAGCCGTCTCAGGCGAAGAGTTTGTCGGAGTCGAGCCCGACCAAGTTTTCGTCCGAGATGACCATGGTGCGGAAATCTATCGCGTCGATCCGCCGGACCATGGCGCGCACCGCGCTGTCATGGCGCCATTCCCAATAGGCGACTCCGATACGTCGGTAGCGACGCGCCTCTTATCGCAACCGGTAGGTCTGATCGTCCTGTGCTGACACCACAATGCGATGCCCGAGGGCTGCGGCAATTTCCTTGAGTATGCGCTGTATCGTTGTGGACCCAGTTTGGGAAAGCCAAGGTGCACTATCAACCGCCGCTGGCCGCGGCCATTACCTTACCTGGCGACGTCGCGCCCCTCGCTGTTCGGATTTGCCGTCATCTGGCGCCCATCATTCCTTGGATCAAACTGTTACACTGGCGACCGGGCTGCTTGATTGGTGCATTTCAATCCATCTTGGTCCCGTCACTGGCACTGCGCAGTCCGGCGAACATAGCGAAATCCCGCGCCCGGGTATCCTCGATCGGATCTTGTTCAATACTCGCCACGGTGCGCATCACTTTGCGCCGGTAATCGTCAGCCTTGGAAGCCAGATTCGGCCCACGCGCGATCTTCGATTCCAGGTCCCTGCGCGAGCGCGTGTAATAGTGATTCAACTGTACTGCCTGTGACGAATAAAACGCGGTCCGGTTGCGTGTGCCGAACGTTGCTTTTTTTCCCGAATCGTTCCAGGTCAGCTCGTCGTTATCGGTCTGCATGGCATGAATCCGCATCGCCGTCAGCCGACAGGGATCCACCAACATCTTGAAGGCCCGCAGGCCCGGCGCATTCCCCATCGGATCTCGCGCTCGCGTAAGATAGTTGGCAACCACCCCACTTAACGGCGGATCGTCATGATCGGAAAATCCGAACATGTGCCATGGCAGCGATAGGTTTGGCACATCGCCGAGAGGCGCCAATGCGGCATCGAGCGTACTCGCCTTCACCGGCACAAGGAATTCATCGATGTCAATGAAACCCATCCAGCGAAACGCGCCTCCAAAATTACTCGCCGCATGGGCGTAGGCAAGCAGCTGGTTGTGGATTTCACGCCTGAGACGCGCATCTGACAGCCGCTGTCCCCATGGGATGACGGTTAGACGATCCGCAGGAACGACGGAGCGTAACACACCCACGGTGCCGTCGCTGCTGGCATCATCATATATCACAAAATGACGCACGCCGGCCGCTAGATGGAAGTGCGCCCATTCGCCAACGTGCGCGGCCTCGTCCCGGACAATCGCGGCAATCGCCACACCGTGCCTTTCAGATTCTGGCGCTGGAGCCTGAAGGTCAATCTTCGAAATTTTTACCTTTTGGGCCAGCTTTTTCAGCAAGGATCGGCCTCCTGTTTCTGAGCTGCGAATATGAAAATGACGCAGGTGTGGCGGGCCACCTCAATTCGACATGGCGTAGCTCTGTTAATGCTACCATGTAAATCCCTGGGGCGGGCGTTGTCAGAGGAAACTCGGTTGTGAGGGCAGGCGCCAATCTAGCCTCCCGCCATGACGAAACGCTCACCTTTTTGATACTTCTAGCCAGCCCGAAGATCATTCTCTTGGCGGTG
>JAHRVR010000155.1 GCA_019090585.1 Sphingomonadaceae bacterium | reverse complement strand
CATCGAAGCTGTCGGCTCTGCCTCGATCGCCCAGGTTTATCGCGCGACCACGAGTGAGGGCCGCGATGTTGCCGTAAAAGTGCTGCGCCCCGGTATCCGCGAGCGGTTTGCGCGCGATCTTGATACGTATGAATGGGCGGCCGCCCACCTTGATGCCCTCGGCGGGGAAGCGGCAAGGCTGCGCCCGCGCGCCGTGATCGACAATCTCAAACGCTGGACCTGGCGAGAGCTCGACTTGCGGCGGGAGGGTGCCTCGGCATCGGAATTGTCCGAGGCGATGGACAGCTTCGAGGGCTACTTTGTCCCTGCCATCGACTGGGATCTTACCAATGGCAGCGTGATGACCATTGCGTGGATCGACGGCATCAAGATCAGCGATCTCGATGCCTTGCGCGCGGCAGGCCACGACATGCCATTGTTGGCGCAGCGGCTGGTGCTGTCTTTCCTTACGCAGGCGATCAATGCAGGTTTCTTTCATGCTGACATGCATCAGGGGAACCTGTTCGTGCAGCAAGATGGCACCATCGCGGCCATCGATTTTGGCATCATGGGCCGGATCAACCGGCAAGCGCGGCAATGGCTGGCGGAGATTCTCTATGGCCTGACCACGGGCAATTACCAGCGCGTCGCCGAGATTCATTTCGAAGCTCAATATGTGCCCAGCTACCATTCGGCGGAGGAATTCGCGACGGCGCTGCGGGCCGTGGGTGAGCCGATGCGCGGAAGGCCGGTCAGTGAATTTTCGGTTGGGCAGATGCTTGACGGATTGTTCGCCATCACGCGCGATTTTGACATGCAGGTGCAGCCGCATCTGCTCTTGCTGCAAAAGACCATGGTCATGGTCGAGGGGCTGGCCACTGCGATCCACCCGCAAATCAACATGTGGGAAGTGGCTGAGCCGTTCGTGCGCGGCTGGATTCGCGATGAACTTGGCCCTGAGGCGGTCATTGCCGATCGTTTGCGCGAAGATACCCAGACCTTGCTGCGCTTGCCCCAACTGATCCGGCGGATGGAAGATCGCTATCCCGCCAAGGGCGGCGCGCCCGAGCAGCCACCCCTGCCAGATGTTAAACTCGTCTGGGACCGTAAACCGCGTATTAACCATTGGAGCGGATATCTGCTTGCTGCAATTGCAGGGGGCATCGCAGTATGGGCAGCCATGGAATCGGCATTTCTGACGGGTCTGACGGGTCTGACGGGTCTGGCGGGTTAACTGCCGGTGCCAGCGCTTGTGCTTCTGCGCAAGCTGTAGCTGAAAAGCCTTCTGCATGGGATCGTTTCGCGCATTGGACGCCGCTTGATGCCCGGCTGGCTCTGCTGGCTTTTCTGGCTCTGCTGGTGGTTTCGGCCTTCGTGCCCGTTGAGGCCGGAAAATCGACCGTTTCAACGCAGTCTTTCTCCGAGAATATCGCCCACGACGAAAAGAGCCCGGAGCGTCCGCGCGATGACGATCTGGCACTTTACGATACCGCTATCGAGCGCATTCAGCTCGGTGAGAACTATTACGACTTCATTGCGCAGGAGCACCGCGCCGCAAACTATCCGGTAACGCCGGGGATCGCCGTGCGCTTGCCGACGCTGGCCTATATCAACGCTGCGCTGGGCAAGGGCGGACAAATAGCGGCCGCGATGCTGCTGTTGGTGGCGGTCATGGCGGCATGGTGGCGGCGTCTGGGCGTGGAACCGGGCGGGCGCAGGCACCGGGTTATGGCGTTCGCGCTGCTCTTCGTGGGCGCCTCGCTGGGCCTCAACCGCTATTTCTTTGCGCTTCATGAGCTTTGGGCGGGCATGCTGATCGCGCTGGCTTTTGGCCTTCACCGGGTTGACCGCGGTAGCGGGGGGAAATGGGGTGCTTCGCTTCTGGTGGCCGCGCTGGCCGTTGCGATCCGCGAACATGCACTGCCTTTCATCTTGCTGATGGGCGCGATGGCTTTCTGGCGGCGCGACTGGAAGGAAGGCGCAGCCTGGAGCGCGCTGGCCGTGGCTTTCCTCGCTTATCTGGCAATTCACTTGCATATCGTTGCGCAGGACGTCCTGCCCAGTGACCGGCAAGGGCAAGGCTGGCTGCAATTGCGCGGGCTTTCAGGCTGGGTTTCCAATGTGGCGCTGTCCAGCAACCTTCGCTTTCTCCCGCATTGGCTGGCGGGCCCTGCGATCGCTATGATGATGCTTGGTTGGGCTGCGTGGCGTTCACCTGCCGGAATATTCGGCCTGCTGCTCTATCTTGGCTATGGACTGGCCTTCATGATCGGTGGCCGGCCTGACAATTTCTATTGGGGTGCGGTGATTGCGCCGGCCATGTTTATCGGCCTTGCTTTTGCGCCAATGGGGCTGCGTTCGCTGTCCCTTGCAGCGCGCGGCAAGGAATCCGGGTAAGAGACCAAATTCAAAAAAACTCAGAACACGGCCCCGAGCCGTTTCGCCCCCGCAAACCCGAAATTGCCGTTTGGGGCAATTTCGCGTCAGTCACTAAAGTAATTGCGTGTAAACGCTCCGTGTTGCAGAATCGTTTGTGATGAAAGCCCCGCACATCCTCCTTGTCATAGGCGGCGGGATTGCCGCCTATAAAGCTTGCGAGCTTATCCGCACCATCCGCAAGGGTGGGGGCACGGTTACGTGTGTGCTGACAGAAGGCGGCGCGAAGTTCGTTACGCCCATGGCGCTGGCGGCGCTTTCCGAGAACCCGGTTTATTCGTCGCTGTGGGACCTCAAGAATGAGGTTGAGATGGGCCACATTCAGCTATCGAGAGAGGCCGATCTGATCGTCGTCTGCCCAGCGACTGCAAACTTACTGGCGAAAATGGCATCCGGGATTGCTGACGACCTTGCCACCACGGTGATGCTGGCAACCGATAAGCCTGTGATGGCGATTCCGGCGATGAATGTGCGTATGTGGGAACACGCTTCGACCAAGCGCAATGTCGAGATTTTGCGCGGCGCAGGCGTCGATATCATGGAGCCGGATGAGGGCGCCATGGCCTGCGGTGAGTTTGGCCCTGGCCGCTTGCCCGAACCTACAGCTGTGTGGCACCGTATTGCCTGGTCGCTGGATATCGATCCCGGTGAGGTTGAGCTGCTGGCACCGCCCCCGCAGCTTATCGAACACCAGGTCAGCGCGCTCGACTCGCCGGAGCCTGAAACCACCGCTGATGCTGATGCCGATGGCGATGGCGAAGTCGAGAGCCCCGGGTTTGGCGGGCTGTCCGCATCGCTTATTTCGCGCGGGATTGAAAAGGCCCGGCAGGCGATCTCTTTCGCACCCCCGCCTGAAGATGGTGAGGCGCAAGAGCTCGCAGAAGAAAATCCCGCGCCGGAGTTTACCGGCGGTCCTGTCCTTTCAAGAAAGGGTCAGGCACGCTCGGCGCCGCCTACCGACCCTGAAGCGATTAACCACATGGTCACGGGGCGTGAGGACGGTGCGCCGCAGCCATTCGAGCATGACGTTCCGGGCCAGTTCCCAACAGTTGGCGCCGCTGCCCCGGTGCCGACACCGATGTTTGTGGCAGACCCTGAATATCAGCCGTTGGAAGGCAGGCATGTGCTGATTACCGCGGGCCCGACATGGGAACCTCTCGATCCGGTCCGCTATATCGCCAATCGCTCTTCGGGCCGTCAGGGCTATGCCATCGCGGCGGCTGCGGCTGCGCTTGGCGCCAGAGTCACACTGGTCTCGGGGCCGGTCAATCTTGCCACGCCGCCCGGTGTGGATCGTCTGGATGTCGAAACCGCGCTGGAAATGGCGGATGCGGTGAAGAAGGCCCTGCCCGCCGATATCGCGGTGATGGTCGCTGCGGTGGCGGACTGGCGCGCCGCGACCATTGCCGAAGGCAAGATCAAGAAGCGCGGCTCGGCTCCTCCCGCGCTGTTGCTCACCGAAAATCCCGATATTCTCGCGACAGTCGCCGGATCGACCCAGCGGCCCAAGTTGCTGATCGGCTTTGCTGCCGAGACAAGCGATATTCTCAAATACGCCAAGGAAAAGCGCAAGCGCAAAGGCGCGGACTGGATCATTGCCAACGATGTTTCGGGCGATGTGATGGGCGGTGATAATAACCTTGTCCACATTGTCACCGCCGACGACGTTGAAAGCCTGCCGGAAATGCCGAAGGAAGAAGTCGCCATGGCGCTGGCTGAGAAATTCGCAGAGGCGTTTCGCAAGTAAGTTTGGCAGCAAACAGGGTTTGGCAATGAATATGGTTCCGGTCCCGATAAAACGGTTGCCGCATTTTGAAGGGCTGCAATTGCCCGCTTATGCGACCGATGGCGCTGCCGGTATGGACGTGCTGGCGGCGGAGGATATTACGCTGGAACCGGGGTCGCGCCATGCCGTTGCCACTGGGCTGGCTGTGGCCATTCCCCATGGTTATGAAATTCAGGTGCGGCCGCGCTCAGGCCTTGCGCTTAAGCACGGCATCTCCGTGCCCAATTCGCCCGGCACGATTGATTCGGACTATCGCGGCGAGTTGAAAGTCATCCTCATCAACCACGCCTTGGAAGCGTTCACGATCCAGCGCGGTGACCGCATTGCCCAGCTGGTGCTGGCCCCTGTCACCCGCGCGAGCTGGCTGCCGGTGGATGAGCTGGATGAGACCAGCCGCGGCGAAGGTGGCTTTGGTTCAACCGGCGGTGTCGTCGCTCTGGGGAATTAGGCGAGGCCAGAGTGGTTAACCGGCCGGTTCTGGTTTCTGCAATCCAAGAATGTCACGCGCCTCTTCGGCAGTGGCGATCTCGCGGCCCATTTCGCGCGCGATCCGAGCGAATCTTTCGACCATTTGCGCATTGCTAAGTGGCTCGCCATCCCAGCGCGGCAGGTCACCGATCCCGGTGCGGACATGGCCACCCATGGCGATGGCCAGAAGATTGAGCATGCGGTGGCTCTCGGGCGTGCTGGCCGACGAATTGAAGTTGTTCGAGAAATTATGGATGAACCACTCGAACGGGCGCTTTCCCTCCGGCACTGCGTCAAGGAATGACTGAATGCCTTTCGCACCCGGTATCGGTCCGAATGGCGGGCCGTCCGAGAAATTGAGGTGCACGGCGACTGGATCGGGCACCAGTCCCATGTCCTGATAGTGGTAGATATGGCGAATATGGCCCGGTTCTCGCACGCCAAATTGCGTGCGGAAACCGGCTTGCTTGCACCATTCGAGGAATGAGATGGCTTCGCTGTGCAGCGTAAAATTGGCACGGTCGGTAACAAGGCGCTGCTCGTCCGAGTTCCACCAACCCAGATTCGAGGCGCCGACAAAGAACACGAAAGTCTCCAGCTGAACCTCGGGGTCCGCGTGGAGTGCCTTTACATGCGAGAACAACATGCCCGGATCGCCGTGGCCCACTTGCGTCTGATAGGGGTAACTCGGATAGGGAAGGACGTCCCCATGCCGCTTCATGCGGATCATGACGTCGCGGTAGAAGGGCTCGTCGTCCACTCGTCCGGCATCGAGCTGGCCGGGTGGGCAATCGGGATCGCGCGGATGGAAGTGCACGATCGAGGCGCCGGCGGCCATGCAATCCGCGGCATCGCGTTCCAGCTCTTCGGGCGAGAGCGGCACATGCGGATTGTCGGCGCGCGCAACCGTTTCGTTCAGCGCCACTTCGATGATGAGCTTGTCCATGTCCTGTCCCGCTCAATTTGAAGGCGTTTCAATCATCGCGGCAGGGTTGGGCCATGAAAAAGTGGGCCGCGCACATGCAAAAGGGCGAGCCGGCATCGAGACTAACCCGGCCAACCCGCTATTCGCATGCCCCCGCAGGTGCCATAATCAGTTCTGCTTCTTGTCCTCCGGCGCGATCGTAATGCGCACTGTCTCTCCGGAATTTCCGGGGAAATTGGTGAACATCGCTTCGACCAGATTGGGCACGAGATACTGCAGCTTGTTTGAGCGTGAGACAGCCTCTGCCGTGCCTTCGAACAGGCGCGTTCCGTCGGCTCTCCGGTCAATCTTCACGTCGATCCCGCTGGTATAGACGGTGTAGCTGTCAATGCCGTTATCGAACCAGGGATCGTGCCAGCCATAAGACCACAGGCCCCCGCGATAGGGCCCCCAATAGCCGTGGCGGCCATAGCCGTACCATGGGCTCCAATAAGGGCTGCGCGAAATGCCGGTTGAGCGGATACGCTCGCGCCCCTTGTCCACGCCGTAGTCGAAACGCACAAGCAGCTGCGCCGTTTCCGGATCTTCGACGAGCGAATAGCCCTGATCGGTCATTTGCGCGGTGACGAGATCGGCATATCGGCCAAATTCGATGCCACCTGTCATATTGGGATCGTCTGCCACAACCGCGAAGCTCTGCCCCGCAGGAGCCGGAAGCTGCGACTGGAAGCGTGAAACATCGGCGCGGAAGGGTGATGCGCAAGCGGAAAGGGCGAGTACGAGCGCCGCCACGGCCACCAGCTTCAGCCGTCCGATCCCGCTTTTTGCATGATTTTCCATGTTATTTCTCCACGAGACAAGTCTGACTGCTTTGGTCCGAATTGGTGCGGCCTGATCCTGATGCGATCATGGCGTAGACGAAGCGTGCTGAATAGGGGTTGAACTCGCTTTTGAAGGCCAGCGGCCCACAATTGGACGATTTCTGTGGGGTGGAACAGCATAAACGGGACGGCGAACGGTCGGCGGACAGCCAATTCGCGGAACGAATGAATATCGCGCCATCGCGAAACACGCCGTGTCAGAGGTTATTCGTGTGGGGAAATCCGGGCCTTGAGAGTGACGAGCAGGCTGATCGCGTCCTTTGGGGCGCGCAGTTCGGATCAGGCACTCAGCCCCGGATCAGACCCAGAGCATTGTAGGCCGCATCAAGCGTTGGCCGTGCAACCTCGCGGGCTTTCAGCGCGCCTTTGGCAAGGATCGCATCGAGCGATTCCCGGTCCTGCTTCAGCTCGATAAAGCGCGCGTTGATGGGCGCAAGCATTTCGACCAGCAATTCGCCCAGCGCGGGCTTGAACTTGCCGAACCCTTCACCGCCAAAAGTGGTCAGAACATCGGACACGCTCTGGCCGGACATGGCCGCATAGATGCCGACAAGGTTGGCGGCCTCGGGCCGGTCCTCCAGTCCCTTTTCCTCGGACGGAAGCGGCTCGGGGTCGGTCCTTGCCTTCTTGACCTTCTTCATGATCGTGTCGGCGTCATCGGTCAGGTTGATGCGGCTCATGTCCGATGGATCGGACTTGCTCATCTTCGCGCTGCCGTCGCGCAGGGACATGATCCGCGCGGCGTCTGGCGGGATGATCGGATCGGGCAGGGTGAAGACGCCAGGAACATCGCTGCCCTCGTCGGAATAGCCGGGGCAGAAATCATTGTTGAACTTCTGCGCGATGTCGCGTGCCAGCTCCAGATGCTGTTTCTGATCTTCGCCCACCGGCACATGGGTTGCCTGATAAAGCAGCACGTCGGCGGCCTGCAGCACCGGATATGTGAACAGTGCGATCGAGGCGCCTTCGCGGTTCTTGCCGGACTTGTCCTTGAACTGGGTCATGCGGTTCAGCCAACCCATCCGCGCAGTGCCGCTCAGCAGCCATTGCAGCTGCGAATGGGCGGGAACCTGCGCCTGGTTAAACAAGGTGGAGCGGTCCGGATCGATTCCGCAGGCGACCAGTGCGGCCACCATTTCCAGCGTATTGGCGCAAAGCTGCGCCGGATCGTGCGGCATGGATATGGCGTGCAGGTCAGCCAGGAAGAACAGGCACTCGCCTTGGTCCTGCTCCATGGCATCCTGCATGCGCACCCAGTTGCGGATCGCGCCGAGGTAATTGCCGAGATGGAGATTGCCGGTTGGCTGGATGCCCGAGACGATGCGCATGTGTGTTGCCCTGCATTTGCGGTTCGCGCCTATAAGAGGCTTTGGGGGTTTTTGGCAATCCGGCGTTATCTTTGCTGCAGTTGGCTCAGCGTTTCACGGTTGAGCACTCCCAGTGCGATGGCGGCGGAAAAGAACACTGCGCCGCCCATCGCCACCAGCGCCACAATCGCGCCGGTTCGTTCGAGTGCCGAACCTGAATACATGGCCGCGCCGTACGGCATGGCAAACCACAGGGCTGCGCCCATGATAGCGGCGGCAAGGCCGATGCGTGCAATGCGTCCGGCCGCAGGAGCGGTCAGCCGGTAATAGTTTTTCCGCACGAGGATTGCGTAAAGCAGGCCGCAATTGGTCCAGGCCCCGATGGCGCCGCCCAATGCAAGGCCGACCACGCCAATGCGCGGCACCAGGATCAGGTTGGCGATGATATTGATCGAAAGGCCGAAAGCCGCTGTATAAACAGGCGTGCGGGTGTCCTTGCGCGCAAAGAAATTGGGCACCAGCACTTTGACCAGCACATAAGCGGGAAGACCCACGACGAGAGCGGAAACAACCGCGCCCGTCGCCATGCTGTCTTCCAGTGTATAGGCGCCGCCTGTGTAGAAGGCGCGGGTAAAGGCGCTGCCCGATATGAACAAGGCAGCCGCGGCAGGCAGGGTCAGCAGAAGCGACAGCTCCACAGCATTGCTCTGCAGGCGCAATGCGCCGTCGGCATCCTCGTTGGCGATGAAGCGAGAGAGCGATGGCAGGATCGCGGTGCCCAGTGCGATGCCGACGATGCCGAGCGGCAACTGGTTGAGCCGATCCGCCATGGCCAGAAAAGTGATCGACTTGTCGGGCAGGGTGGAAATGAAGAATAGGTCGATAAAGCGGCTGATCTGGTAGATGCCCGCGCCGAACACAGCTGGCAGGACCAGAACGCCCAGTTCCTTTACCCCTTGTGTGATGCGCGGGGGCCTGATGCGCATGGTGAAGCCTGCGCGCCATGCCCAGAAACCCAGCCACAAGAGCTGGAACAGTCCCGATGCGGTAACCGCGATGGCCAGCATCATGCCAGTCATTTCATGCGCTTCATCGCCGCTGCCCAGCGTTGCCCCTGTGACAAGTGCGGTGATCAGGCAGATGTTGAGAATGATTGGCGCAGCGGCTGCTGCAGCGAATTGCGACAGCGAGTTGAGCACGGCGGCCAGAAGCGTCGCAAGACTCATCAGGGCAAGGTAGGGAAAGGCCAGTCTGGCCATGGTTACGGCAAGCGAGAAGGTGTCGGCATCGTCTTCCAGCGCATCGCTGGCGAACAGGCCCATGATCCAGGGCATGACGATCAGCGCAATTGCCGAAAAGACGATCAGGACAGGAATCAGGACCGCAAGGATTTCCTGGGAGAACTGCCTTGCTTCGGTCAGGTCGCCGCCGTCTTCCTTGTAGCGCCGGTTGAACAGCGGGACGAAGGCTTGTGCAAAGGCCCCTTCAGCGAACAGGCGGCGGAAGATGTTGGGCAACTGGAAAGCCAGTTGCCATGCATCTGCCACTCCGCCCGCGCCCAGGACCCGGGCAAGCAGCATGTCACGGGCGAAGCCAAATATGCGGCTGACCATTGTCAGCCCGCCGATTGTCCCGACATTCCTGATCAGGCTCATCGTCGGCGCGCCCCTTATCTCAAGGCCGGATCAGGCGTTGCCCGCCGGCTCGCCTTGCCCTGCCTCTGTTGATTGCTCCGCCTCCTGCTGGGCGGCAAGCTGCTGCATGTAGAGGCCGTTGAAGTCGATCGGGTCAAGCATCAGCGGCGCGAAGCCGGCGTCGCGGACCGCTTCAGAGATAATGCGGCGCGCAAATGGGAACAGGATCCGCGGCGCTTCGGCAAAAAGGAAGGAGTGGGCCGTGTTGTCATCCAGATTGCGCATGCCGACCAACGCGGCATAGGCAAGGTCAACGGCATAAGCGGTGCCGCCCTCGGCCTTGGCGGTGGCCACGATTTTCAGCTCAACTTCGTGAATATCGCCATCCACGCGCTGCGCAGCGATATTGAACTGGACGTCAAGCTGCGGGGCATCTTCCCATTGAAAACACTGCGGCGCGTTCGGATTCTCGACCGAAAGATCCTTGATATACTGCGAGATGATGCCGGCGGCTGGGCCGGTATCCTCGCCATTGGCTGCGGAATCGAGATTAAGATCGGAGATGACGTTGCCTTCTTCGGCCATGGTCGATGCTTTCCTGCGTCTGGACGGGGATGGTGCTGGCGCGGTTAGCACTGGCGCGGCAT
>JAHRVR010000154.1 GCA_019090585.1 Sphingomonadaceae bacterium | reverse complement strand
GAAAAGTCCTGAAGCTCGACTGAGAGGTTTCGGGGTCTATAGCCCTGACCGGGCCTTTGCGTTCCCATGCAAACTGGTGCAAGTCTGACGGCTTGGTCGAACAGATTCGCAAATGAATGAGCCGCGACCGGGAGAAACTAGATGCAGGAAATCCTTTCGGGCCTTCGCGTGCTCGATCTCAGCTGGGGAATTGCCGGCCCGTTGACGGGCATGCTCCTTTGCGATCATGGCGCCGACGTTATCCGAATCGAACCACCGGGCGGCGATCCCATGGCCGATATTGGCCGGTGCAAGCTGGGCTACAAGACCTGGCAGCGCGGCAAGCGCAGCATCGAGCTGGACCTGAAGAACCCGGAAGATCTGGATGTCTTCATGACCCTGGCCGCCCATGCCGATATCCTGGTCGAGGGTTTCTCCATCGGTGTCACCGAACGGCTTGGCATCGATTACGAGACGCTGCGCGAGATCAACCCGCGGCTGATCTACGCATCCATCGACGGTTATCGCGATACATCGCACCGGGAAAGGCCCACTTACGACCTGCTCGTATCAGCGCGCATGGGCTTGCAGTGGGAACACCGCAGCTGGCCGGAAACATCGATATATCGCATGTCGAAGGCTCCAGACCCCTACCCCGATTTCGAAGTCGATCGTAACTCTCAGCAAGGCCCACCGCGCGACGGACCGATCGTCGCAGGCGTTCCGACAGCTTCGCTGGGCGCGTTCTACACTGCCATGACCACCATTTGTGCCGCCCTCTATGTGCGGGAGGACACCGGCCGGGGCCAGCACATCCAGACCAGCATGATGCAGGGATCCATCTTTGCCACGCAGGCCGTATGGCAACGGGCAGAGCATTACGACAAGCCGGGATTCGCCACGTGGATCTATGGCCAGAAAGCGCCCAAGGGCCATTTCAAATGCGCAGACGGCCGATGGATTCACAATTGGGTCCCCAATCCGCGCTTCATGTTGAATGCAGCAGAAGGCGACACGCTCAATTCCTCGCCTGACTTTTCCCTCCATGACGATCCCGATCGGCTTGGCACCGGGGCCGAAGAGACGTTCGTTGTTACCTATTACAATGAGCAGATCGCGGAAAAAGTCGTCAAGTTCGACAGCGCGGAGTGGGTAAAGGCGGGTGCCATCGCCGACATTCCGCTACAGCTTGTTCGCACGCCCGAAGAGGGACTGACCGATCCCGTTTACATGGATTACGGCGCGGTGCGCGAAGTTGAAGACCCAGAGCTGGGAACGATCCGGCAGGCGGGCCGTTTCATCGAATTTCAAAGCACGCCAACAGAGCCGCGCGGCATCGCACCTTTTCCGAACCAGCATGGCGAGGAAATCCGGGCCGAGGCCGCCCGGTTGGCCGCAGCCGGAAATCCCACCGTTCCTGCGACTGCTACCGCTCCTGCGCCCGCCGCACCGCTGGACGGCGTGCGCGTGGTCGATTTCGGGCTGGCTGTTGCGGGGCCCTATGGCACGCAAATGCTCGGGGATCTTGGCGCGGATGTCATCAAGGTCAACGCCTTTCACGACGCTTACTGGCTACGCAATCACATCGCCTTTACCTGCAACCGCTCCAAACGAAGCCTCTGCGTCGATCTCAAGAACCCGAAGGGTTACGAGGTCATCCGTTCGCTGATCGGAACCACCGATGCTGTACAGCACAATATGCGCTATGAGGCGACAAAGCGGCTGGGCGTGGATTACGAAAGCCTGAAAGCGATCAAGCCGGACCTGATCTATTGTCACACGATGGGTTTCGTCCCCGGCCCCCGCGAAAACCTGCCCGGTAATGAGCAGACAGGCGCATGCCTTGCCGGCGTAGAATATGAGGATGGCGGCATTGCCAATGGTGGCCGTCCGATCTGGAACATGACGATGTTTGGCGATACCGGCACCGGCCTGCTTTCCGCCATCGGTATTCTGAACGCGCTCTATCACCGCAAGCGCACCGGAGAGGGCCAGTTCCTGCGCACGTCGATCGTCAATGCCCAGCTCTTGACCGCATCGCATATTCTCGCTCGTCCCGATGGCAGCGGGATTGACCGTCCCCGGATCGATGGGATGCAACAAGGCTTCTCCGCGCTTTACGGCCTTTATCGAACAGCCGACCGCTGGCTTGCCCTTGCAGCCCTGACCGAGGCGGAGTGGAACAAGCTCAAGGCCGCGCTACCGCAGGCATCGCTGGATGATGACCGTTTCGCTTCGCCTGAATTGCGCACCGCCAATGATGCAGACTTGCGCGCCCGGCTTGAGGGCATCCTGCGCGAGAAATCCGCCGCCGACTGGTTCACCATGCTCGATGGTGCAGGCGTTCCTTGCGAAATCAGCGACGAGACAATGGGGCAGCGCGTGCATGACGATCCGGAAATCGCCAAGCTCGGGCTGACTGCCCGGTTCGATCACCCTTTTGCCGGGAAATTCGATCAGGTCGGCCTAGCCTACGAAATGTCCGAAACCCCCGGCCGGATCGAACATGGCCCGATCGTGCTGGGCAACGGGACCACTGATTTGCTTGGTGAACTGGGCTACAGCAACTCTGAAATAGAGAAGCTGGCCGATGACAATGTTATCGGCACATGGTCTCCTGGCGAACCCTTGCCTGAGGGCCCACGCCACGTCATGGGCGCGAGCAAGGCCGCCAAGCAAGCCGCAAAGGCGGAATAACGCTGGCGCGCGGAGCTATTCGCGCGCCAGTACCATTCCGCACTGTCGTCCTGCACACAGGGCAAGCTGTGCATCGGCAATCTGGTTAGGCGATTCCCCGCGCATCTGCCGCACACACTCCAGCGTATTGTTGAGGCCATGGAGATAGGCTTCACCGATCAGCCCGCCATTGGTGTTCACCGGAACATCGCCCCCCGGACCGATGGCGCCTGACCGGAAGAGATCCTTCGCTTCGCCGGGTTTGCAAAGGCCAAAGCCCTCCATCGACATAGGGATCGAGGATGCGAAATTGTCATAGATGGTCGAAACATCGATGTCTTTGGCCGTCACTCCGGTTTGCTCCCAAAGCGCCCTTGCGACTTCTTCGGTATCGTCCTGCGAAACCAGATCCGGCTTGTAATAATTGTACATCATGGAGCCATGCACAGGCCAATATTGCTGCACACCCAGAATGCGCACAACAGGCCCGCCGCTTGCCTGCGCCAGCTCCCGCGCCCGGTCCAGTCTGGATACAATGAAGGCCATCCCGCCATCGGATTCCTGGCAACAGTCATAAAGGCGCAGCACTGGCTTGACGATCCAGCGGGAACGTTGGTGGTCCTCGAACGACAGAGGCCGTCCATAGAACCAGGAATTGGGATTATTCGCCGCCCATGCGCGGGTCTGGACAACGCAATGGCCCAGATCCTCATTGGTATACCCATAATGATCGAGATAGGGCTTGTGCCACAGCGCATAGATTTGCGCCGGAGTCATCAATCCCTGGCTGCGGTGGATATCACGCGGAATCTTCGTCGGGTCGAAATTCGGCTGCCCGAACCGGTACTCGGAGCGCTCATTGAATGCCCTGAAGACCAGCACATTGTTCGCTTGACCGCTTTCGATTGCGGCTGCCGCGACCTGAAACGTGGCATAGGCTCCCTCGCCCCCGAAAGGCAGGCGCGACGTAAAGCGCACGGCGGGAATCCCCAAGGCTTGCTGCAGATCATGGTCCGAGTTGGTGTCCATGGAGAAACTGATAAGCCCATCGATATCACCCGGCTCCAGCCCCGCATCGACGATGGCCGCGGCGCTTGCCTCGGCGCAAAGTGACATAACCGTCCGGCCCGATTCCTTTGAGAAAAGCGTCTGTCCGATCCCGCTTATCGCGGTCTGCCCCGGATCGCTCATTGGCCGCCTCCCGACAAGCGGAACACCGGCAGCTTGTGACCATCGATGGTCTCAAACTCCAGTTCCACTTCCGCGCCATTGCACACACTTGTGCTGTCAGCCACGGTGGAGACCATGCGCAACCCTTCAGCCAGGTCGATCAGGCAAACGCTGCGCGGTTCTTCCTCACGGCGGCCCGGATGGACTGACTCGACCAAGGCAAGCACTGTGCCCGCCCCGCTGAGCGCCACCGCATTCCATTCGCCCGATCCACAATGCTCGCAACGCGGCAATGGCGGATGGCGAAGCGCATCACAGCCGCCGCATTTCTGGGCCAGAAGTTCGCCGCGATCGACGCCCTCCCAAAAGAAGTCCTGATCACGTTTGGGATGCATGAAATGCCTCTCATTTGTGGCAGTTTGGCCGGCTGAACTTTTGCCAATCTGCCCACCACTTTTCTTGAAGAAATCGCCCGGCCACAAACCGGCGGATGATTTCGTTGACAGCCAAGCTTGGCGGTGAAATTAGGAACCATCAAGCCATTTTCGAGAATAATAGTGGCCAGCGGGAGAGATTGCTTGACCACGAGCGTTACACCAAGGCGGCTGAGCCACATGAATGTGGTGATCGAGGATTACGACGCCTGTGTAAAACACTTCACGGAGACGTTCGGCGGCAATTTCATGCTGGACCTGCCAAGCACGGATTGGCACGCCTGCCTGATCGAAATTGGCGGCATCATCATTGAATTCTTTGCACCGCCCAATTTCATGCTCAATTCGCGCCACGGCCCACATTTTCTTGGCGTCGAGTATGAAGCACCCATGGACGAAGCACGCCCGGCGGTTGCGGCAAACAATGTCAGGATCTTTCGTGACCTCGAGATCGCCTTCCACACGGACCCGGCGGATG
>JAHRVR010000153.1 GCA_019090585.1 Sphingomonadaceae bacterium | reverse complement strand
GCAGCTTGCGGTGCGCCGCACATCGCGCGATAGTAGCCAGCTCTGGTTCGTCAATTGTGCCGGGGGCAGAGATTTCCGCGCGCCGCAGGAACAAGCGCAGGAACAAGCGCAGGAATAAGCGATGAGTGAATATAGCGACGGGTTCTGGACAAGCCGCGATGGGCTCAGGCTTCATTACCGTGAATACTCTGGACGCGCAGACCGTCCTGCGGTGTTGTGCCTGCACGGACTGACCCGCAATGCCCGCGATTTTGCGGGTCTGGCGGAGCGGATTTCAGGTGAGCGGCGTGTGCTCTGCCCGGAAATGCGTGGGCGCGGGGGCAGCGAGTATGCCCGGGAAATGGCAAGCTATAACCCAATCCAGTATATCGAGGATGTGAATCTCCTTCTGGAGGAGCTGGAGATCGATCGATTTGTCGCAATTGGCACATCCATGGGCGGGTTGATGATCCTGCTGATGGCGATGTCCGCGCCGGATCGGATCGCCGGGGCCGTCATCAACGATATCGGTCTTACGCTTGAACCTGAAGGCGTCGCAAGGATCCGGGAACATGTCGGGCAGGGCGGTAATTTCCCGACGTGGGTTCATGCCGCCCGCGCGCTGGAGGAAACCCAGAGCATGGCCCATCCAGGGTTTGAACTGGCCGACTGGATCGCGATGGCCAAGCGGACCATGACTTTGTCGAGCAACGGCAGGATCCTGTTCGATTACGATATGAAGATCGCAGAGGCGTTCATGGCGTTGGACTTTGAAAGGCAGCCGGACCTTTCCCCCGCGCTTGACGGTCTTGCTGAAAAGCCGGTTCTGGTCTTGCGCGGGGCGCAATCGGACCTGTTTTCCGCCCAGAACAGCTCCGTGATAATGGCGCGGTTGAGCAATGCAGAAGCCGTGACGGTTCCCGAAGTCGGCCATGCGCCCCTGCTTACCGAACCGGAAGCGGAAGTTGCCATCGATCGATTGCTTGCGAAGATCGACTGAGCGAGGCAAAGAACGAACAGGGACGGCCAGAGTGCACATCCTCCACCTTCATTCCACGTTCGACCCCGGCGGCAAGGAATTGCGCGCTGCGCGGCTGATGAATGCGTTTGGCCCCAAGCTGCGTCATACTGTGGTTTCCGCTGTGCCCGATGCGCGGGGCGCGGCATCTGCGGTCGATGGCGCAATCGATGTGTCTTATCCCAGCGATTTTGAGCCGCTGGCGGGAAAGCCGTTTCCGGCCCGGTTGCAAAGGCTGGCCCGGGCGATGAAGCCTTTCGATCTTGTCCTGACGTATAATTGGGGCGCGATGGATGCCGTCATGGCCCATGCGGTGTTCCGCGATTTCTTGTCCCTGCCGCCGCTGATCCACCATGAGGACGGGTTCAATCAGGATGAAGTGAAGCGCCTCAAGCCATCGCGCAACTGGTATCGCCGCATTGCACTGGCGCGAAGCGCCGGGCTGGTGGTGCCATCGCAGCGGCTGGAAACGATCGCGCTCAACACCTGGCAACAACCGCGCAGCAAGGTCCATCTTATAGAAAATGGGATCGATACACGCGCCTATGCGCGCAAATCCGCGCCGGATGTGCTGCCAAGGATTGTCAAACGAAGCGGTGAGAAATGGCTTGGTACGCTGGCGGGTCTGCGCGCAGTGAAGAACCTGCCAAGGCTGGTGCGCGCCTTTTCGGGCCTTCCGGAGGAGTGGCAGCTTGTGATCCTTGGCGAAGGGCCTGAACGCCAAGCGATTCGCGATCAGGCCCTTCGACTCGACATCGCGCACAGGGTGCACTTGCCCGGTTTTGTTGCCGATCCGGCCAAAGGGGTTGGGCTGTTCGATCTCTTTGCCTTGTCGTCCGACAGCGAGCAGTTCCCGATTTCCGTTGTTGAGGCGATGGCGGCCGGTCTGGCAATCGCGTCGCCCGATGTCGGTGATGTGCGCTCTATGGTGGCCGAAGCCAACCGGCCCCATGTTGCCCGTGCCGGAGACGAAGAGGCGCTGGCAGCGGCGATTGCGGCTCTGGCCCGCGACGATGCCTTGCGCGAATCTATTGGCAAGGCGAACAAAAAACGCGCCATCGAACATTATGATGAAAGCCGGATGATCGCTGCATATCGCGCGATCTACTCGGCGGCATCAGGCCATGCAGAGCTGGGATGAGGCTGGCCCAAATCGTTCAGTATCGCTTCACGCGGCGTCGGCCAACGATCATAGCCGTTGAAAAGGTTCGATCATGCGTTAAACAGCCCGCGATTGAATTGTTAATTGCAAAAGGCGCCCCATTTGGCCCTCCCACCTGAGAATACCGGCCCTGCAAAGGAAAAGCCCGGCAAACCTGAAGCACCCGCGCAGGACACGTTCATGCGTGAAGTGGACGATGCTTTGCGTCAGGACGAGCTGGAGGGCTTTTTCAAACGCTATGGAATCCCGCTGCTGGCGGCGATTATCGTCGGTTTGTCGGGGCTTGGCGGTTATCTCTGGTGGCAAAGCAGCCAAAAACAGGCGGCTGATGAGCGAGGCGAGCAATTCATCGTCGCTCTCGACCAGCTGGATGCCGGGGCCCGCAAGGCTGCCTATGACAAGCTGGCGCCGGTTATCGAAGCAGATGGGACGGCCAGCGCGGTGGCGGCAAAGCTCGTTCGCGCCGGAATTGCTCTGGAAGAAAACCGGCCCGATGAAGCAGCGTTGATCTATTCGCAAGTCGCAGAGGACAAGGATGCGCCGCAGCCTTTCCGGGACCTTGCCAATCTTCGCTATGTTGCGGCCCGATTCGACGAGATGAAGCCGCAGGAAGTGATTGACCGCCTCAAATCTCTGGCCGTTCCGGGCAATGCCTGGTTCGGCCCTGCGGGGGAACTGGTCGGGACGGCTTATCTGGAACAAGGCAAGGACGATCTTGCTGGCCCTCTTTTCGCCAATATTGCGCGCGATGAAGCCCAGCCGGACACGCTGCGCGGCAGAGCCCGGCAGCTTGCCGGTATGTTGGGTGTCGATGCGCTGGACGATGTTATAGGTGAGGCGGGCGAGGGAACCAGTGGTGACAAGGCCGCGCCCGCAGACGTCGCCAAGACACCCGAAGCACAATAGAACAGAACTTACCGGAGAAGCTGATGAATGTCCTGAAACTCTCCATGCGCATCGCGATCCCTGCGCTATTGGCCATCGGCCTTTCAGGGTGCGGTATGCTGGGCAGCGATGGCGGTCCCAAGACCCCCACGGTTGGTGAGCGTATACCGATCCTCTCGCGGATAGAATCGGGTGCCATGGTCGATCCCGCACTTTCCGCAGTTTCCATCATCCTGCCGCCTCAGGTAGTGAATGCCGAGTGGGCGCAGGCGGGCGGAACGGCCAGCAAGGCCTATGGCCATCCGTCGCTTTCGGACTCGGTGTCGCGCATCTGGACAGCTTCTGTGGCAGGGTCGAGCAAGCAGCGACGTCTTGCAGCGGCTCCGGTGATCGGAAACGGCAAGCTGTTCGTCATGGATACCAATGGCATCGTCACGGCATTCAATGCCGATAGCGGCGTGAAATTGTGGACTCATAGTTTGAAGGTTTCAGGCGACGGTTCCAGGACTGTCTTTGGCGGCGGTGTCAGCCATGACAGTGGCCGCGCTTATGTGACGAGTGGCTTTGGTGAGGTCGCAGCGCTGGATGCGGATACAGGCGAGCAGATCTGGAAGGTTCAGCTTTCCGGGCCGCTGCGCGGTTCGCCGACGGTCGCCTTCAACGCGGTCTATGTCATGACCCAGAACAACCAGATCCATGCGCTTAATGCCGCAGATGGTGCGCAGCTCTGGTCCGAATCGGGCTCGGTTGAGCAGGCCGGCGTCTTCGGTGTCGCGGCTCCTGCTGCGGGGCAGGGCACAGTGATTGCTGGCTATAGTTCGGGAGAACTGGCTGCCTATCGCTATGAAAACGGCCGCACGCTTTGGTCGGATGCGTTGGCGCGCACGTCCATCTCCACAGAAGTTGGAAGCCTGACCGATGTCGATGCCGAGCCGATCATAGACAGGGGCCAGGTCTTTGCGTTGGGGCAGGGGGGGCGCATGGCCGCCTATGATATGGTGTCCGGACAGCGTATCTGGGAACTGAACCTTGCCGGCATTTCGACGCCAGCTGTTGCCGGGGACTGGGTCTTTACCCTGACCGACGATGCAGAGCTTCTGGCCATTGCCCGGTCCAGCGGAAAGGTCCGCTGGATGACGAAGCTTCAGCGTTACAAGAATGAGAAAAAGCGCAAGAATCCGATTTTCTGGGTCGGTCCGATACTGGCGGGTAACCGGTTGTGGGTGGCGAATTCGCGGGGCCTGCTGGCCCATGTCGATCCGGCGAGCGGGACGATGACCGAGTACACAAAGTTGGGCTCGTCGGTGTCGCTTGCCCCGGTCGTGGCGAACCAGACGCTCTATGTGCTTGATGACGGCGGCAGGATCTCTGCCTTCCGGTAATCACTGGTCTGGTTTCCGGTTTCAGGGTCTGGAATCGGAAACCGCACCGGGCTTCGTTCCCAATACGTTTCTCGGGCCTTAACCATTTCGCGCTACTGCGGCGAGTATGAGTAATGCCAGTCCCACTGCCCACCGCCCACCTTCCAGCGACGTTTCGTCGGCTGTAGGCATTGCCGGGCTGCTTGGGCTGTTTGTGTGGATCGCGATCTGCCGCAACTGGGCGGGAATTGCCGAAGCATTTGCCCTGCCCGGCCCGCGAGAGCCGCTGTCGGGTCCTTATGCTTCGCTTGCCACGGTGCTTTTTACCGGTCTTCCGATGGTTCTCTGGTCAGTTCTGGTCGATAAAGTGCACCAGCGTACCTCCACCGGGCTGGACTGGAGCAGCAAGGCCGAGAGGACGACGACGCATTCAGTTTCGATCACCAAGATCGCCGGTTTGTGGGCGACATGGGCGGTCATCGGCGTTCTTTATTGCATCGGGCGCTGGTACTGGGACGGAACCTATCTTTTCGCTATGGAAGTGATCGGGATTGCGGCTGTGCCGCTTGTCCTGTTTTCGGTTCCCTACGTTCTCTGGCTCGACCGTTACATGGTGAACCCGCGCGACGGCGCCTGGCATTTTGGTGCGATGCTGATTGGGCGGGAGGCCTGCGATCTTGAGCAGGTAAAGGCGCATTTCCGGTCCTGGGCAGTGAAGGGGTTTTTCTGCGCCTTCATGATTTCCATCCTGCCGGGCGGCTTTGCCTATGTCGTCAATCTCGACATTTCCGATCTGACGGGAAATCCGGCCCGTATCGCCGGGGGGCTGATCGAGCTGCTGTTCGTGGTCGATGTGCAGATGGCGATGGTTGGCTATCTTATGACGTTCAAGCCGCTTGATGCCCAGATTCGCAGTGCGAACCCTTATGTCGCAGGCTGGGTCGCCGCGCTGATCTGTTATCCGCCCTTCATCCTGATGGGCCATGACGGGCCGCTTGCTTACCATTTCGCCACGGCGGACTGGTCATTCTGGTTGCAGGATTATCCTGCGTTGCTGTGGGTCTGGGGCGCGGGGCTGGTGTTCCTGACAGCCATCTATGCATGGGCCACGGTCATTTTCGGGATGCGCTTTTCCAATCTCACTTATCGCGGTGTTATTACCAACGGGCCATATCGCTTCACCCGCCATCCAGCCTATCTTGCCAAGAACCTTTTCTGGTGGGGTGCGACGCTGCCATTTCTTGTTACCAATCATTCGCTGGTGGACATGATCCGCAACACCGCGGTGCTTGCGCTTGTCAGCGCGGTCTATTTCTGGCGCGCCAAGACAGAGGAAAAGCATCTCTTGGGCGAAGACGTGAAATATCGCGAATACCATGCATGGATGGCCGAGAATGCGCCAATCACGCGCGGCCTGAACCGGATGGGCCGCTTTGTGCTGCCGCGCGGCCCGCAATTGCAGGCGGCGGAATAACTACAGTTTTTCGCTGTCCGTGGCGGTATAGGCGGTAATCTCGCGCTCCAGAATTCCCAGTTTCGCTCGGGCGGCCTGCCATTGCATCATGTGCGGCGCACCGAAATGCGCGTCCAGCGCTGGGCGGTTTGACCAGACCTCGCTGACATGGAACAGGCCGGGTTCTTCCGGGTCCTGTGAATAGGCGTACTTGATGCAACCGTCCTCGGCCCGGGTCGCTTCGATCACCTGTGCGATGGGCGTCCTTGCCGCTTCGACCTGATCCGCGGGAAGGCGAAAATGGCCGACAACCACGATCATGGTCAGAAACTCTTCTCTTCATAGATATGCGAGATGTCGCCGCCCCATTCGCCATGATAGAGATCAAGCAGCCGCTGGGCAGGCACTTTGCCGCGCGCGACAATTTCATGCAGCGGATCGAGGAAGCCGGTTTCGTTGTCACCGCCGCCATTGAGCCGCGCACGCGCCGCAAGGCCGCCTTTCGCGATATCCAGAACCTCTCCAGCAATGTCACGCAAGGTTCCTCCGCCCGGTATGGGCGCATCAAGCGCCAGCTCGGGGACAGTGCTGCGCAGCGTCTCACGCTCTTCCATCGACCAGTTCCTGACAAGATCCCATGCGGCGTTGAGAGCGGATTGATCGTATAGCAGGCCGACCCAGAATGCCGGCAGCGCGCAGATGCGGTTCCACGGGCCGCCATCGGCGCCGCGCATTTCCAGAAAGCTCTTCAGCCGGACTTCGGGAAAGGCGGTGGAGAGATGGTCCGTCCAGTCGCTCATGGTCGGGCGTTCACCGGGCAGGGCGGGCAGCGTTCCTTTCAGGAAGTCGCGAAAGCTCTGGCCTGCCGCATCGATATATTTGCCGTCGCGGAAGACGAAATACATCGGCACGTCGAGCATATATTCGACATAGCGTTCATAGCCAAAGCCGTCCTCGAACACGAAAGGCAGCATGCCGGTGCGGTGCGGGTCAGTATCGGACCAGATATGGCTGCGGTAGGAAAGATAGCCGTTGGGCTTGCCTTCGGTGAAAGGCGAATTGGCGAACAGCGCGGTTGCCAGCGGTTGCAGCGCTAGTCCCACCCGGAATTTCTGCACCATGTCCGCTTCGCTGGAATAGTCGAGATTGACCTGAATGGTGCAGGTGCGCAGCATCATGTCGAGGCCCAGATTCCCGACGCGCGGCATGTGGCGCACCATGATGTCATACCGCCCCTTGGGCATGATCGGCAGATCGTCCCGGGTCTTGTCCGGCCACATGCCAAGGCCAAGGAACCCCTTGCCCGTGCGCGCGCCGATCGCTTTCACCTGGTCCAGGTGCCGACCCGTCTCCGCGCAAGTCTGGTGGAGGTTTTCCAGCGGCGCGCCCGATAGTTCAAGCTGGCCTGCAGGCTCCAGACTGACCGCCCCGTCCTCACCGGACAGGGCAATGACTTTCCCGTTTTCTTCCACCGGCTTCCAGCCGAACTCGGTCAGCGCCATCAGCAGATCGCGAATGCCGCCCGGCTCTTCATAGGAAGGCGCATGGTGGTCGCCCACGCAATAGACGAACTTTTCATGCTCGGTGCCGATACGCCAATCGGCAGCGGGCTTTTCTCCCGCAGCCATGGGCTGCGAAAGTTGCTCGACATGCTCGATCACCGGATCGATCTGGTCCGAAACCTGCCGTGTACTCATGGATGGCGAGTTAGGCGACGAAACCGGCCAGCGCCAGTCATTTATGCCAGTCGCCCGCTGCTTCCATCCAAATAGCCGTGGCAGCGATGGAGGCTGTTTCTCCGCGCAGGATACGCGGGCCGAGCGAGATGGCGCGGGACTGCGGGGCAGAGCGGATCACGCTGCGTTCCGCTTCATCGAACCCGCCTTCCGG
>JAHRVR010000152.1 GCA_019090585.1 Sphingomonadaceae bacterium | reverse complement strand
TCCAGCTCGACCGAGCTGATCCACTCACCGCCTGACTTGATCACATCCTTGGTGCGATCGGTCAGCTGCACACTGCCATCGCCGTGAACGACGGCCACATCGCCGGTATCGAACCATTCATCCGGTCCGGTCGCATCCTCCTCGGCCCTGAAATAGCGTTTGATCGTCCAGAACCCGCGCACTTGCAGCGCACCCGCCGACTTGCCGTCACGCGGCAGGACTTTCGACGGATCATCGAGATCGACCGCACGCACTTCGCTGCCGTATATGCTCCTTCCCTGCATGACTTTCAGCGAGACTTGCTCGTCAAAGCTCATCTCGTCCCAGCCGACAGGCTCAAACGCCAAGGTGGCCACCGGCGATGTCTCGGTCATGCCCCAGGCATGATTGACTTTGATCCCCGCGCGCATCAACCGCTCTACCACGCTGCGCGGCAAGGCCGATCCGCCCGCGGTGGCCTGCTCGATCGGCGGCAGGTCCTGTCCGCTCTCGTCGATATGCTGGAGCAGCGCGAACCAGACCGTAGGCACCCCGGCGATATGATTGACCCCCTCGTCGCGGGCCAGCTCACACAGCCAGGCCGGATCGTTCACCTGACAATAGACGATCTTCGCGCCAACCGCGGCGCAGGCCCACGGAAAACCCCAGTTGTTGGCATGAAACATGGGCACGACCGGCATGACCACAGAGCGCGGTGCCAGCGAGAGAGCCGCCGGAGAAATGGCCGAGAGCGTATGCAGAACGTTCGAGCGATGCTCATAGAGCACGCCCTTCGGGTTGCCCGTGGTCCCGCTGGTGTAACACAGCATACAGGGATCGCGCTCGCTGCCTTCGGTCCACTGCGTATCCCCGTCTTCGGCCCCGATCCACTGATCGAATTCACCGTTATCGAAGCAGATATATCGCTCAATGCTTTTCCAGCGCGGCTTCATCCTCTCGATGATCGGCTGGAAAGCTGCATCATATATCAGAATACGGTCTTGCGCATGATTGACGATAAAGTCGAACTGATCGTCAAACAGTCGTGGATTGATGGTGTGGATGACACCGCCCGCGCCGGGCACGCCATACCAGGTCACAAGGTGCCGATTATGGTTCATGGCAAGAGTCGCCACGCGATCCGAGGGACCAAGCCCAAATCGCCGCAGAGCCTGCGCCATCTTCAATGCATCGCTGCGTATTTCGGCCCAGTTGGTCCGCTCGATCGTGTCATCAGCCATCCGGCTGACAATTTCACGGCTGCCGTGTTCGCGCGCGGCATGGTCCAACAGGCCGCTTACGCGCAGTTCCCAGTGCTGCATCCCTCCGAGCATAATTTCTCTCACACTATTTTCAGGCGACCAGCTTCAGGTGATCCCGGCCGCGCCGCGCCTTGAGCGAAACATTGCCGATACCCTCAATCGTTTCAAGCCGTTCTGCCAGTTCGCCATCAATTGTGAAGGCACGGCCCAGCCGCACGCGCTGATAGTCACCGCATTGCAGCCGCAGCCGCGTTATCACTTCGCCCTGCCCGTCTCCGCCTGAACCGAACAGCAGCGCAAGTTCCTGCACAGCCTCGGGCCGTTCCACGTCGAACTGGAGCACCATGCGCGCGGTGTTGGTGACATCGGCAAGCGGGCGGGCGCTGCGCACAGTAACCCGAGGCGGCTCTTCTGGACTGGGGCTGTCAAGCTCAACATTGAGGAGCACACAAGTGCTCTCGGCCGCCCAGCGCTGGAAGCTCTCAACCAGCCCTTCCTCAAAACAGCTTGCCGAAAACTGACCGCTGGAATCAGAAAAATCGGCGATCACGAAGTCCTTGCCCCGCTTTGTTTTGCGCTTCTGAACATTCTCCACCAGTGCAGCCATCACCGCGCCCTGGCGCTGCTCTGCGGGCGAAGCATCCTCCGAAACGGCAGAGGCCATGATGCTGCCATGGCTGCGCGCGCCATTGGCCGACGCAATCATTCGCCATGCCTCCACCGGATGCGCGGCGAAATAGAAGCCATAATTCTCGCGCTCTGCGGCCATCTGTTCAGCCCGGTCCCAGGCCTGCGCTTCTATAAGGCGCAGCGTCTGGTCAGATGCCGGCCCTTCACCGAACAGCCCGCCTTGCCCGCTGGTCCGGCTGCGCTCTGCCTCATCCGCAACAGCCAACAGCATATCGCAATTGGCCATCACTTTGGCGCGGTTGGGTTCAAGCAAATCGAACGCCCCGGCGCCTGCCAACCCTTCCAGCTGGCGGCGATTCATCGATCCTGCCGGGATGCGAGCGAACATGTCCTCAAGGCTGGTGAATTTCCCGTTCGCTTCCCGCTCGGCGACAATCGCCTCCATCGCCTTTTCACCGACGTTGCGAATGCCGGCAAGCGCATAGCGCACGGCATAGCCTTCATCGGTCTGCTCGACAGTGAATTCAGCCTCCGACGCATTGATGTTTGGCCCTGCCAGCGCAATCTCGTTCTTGCGCATATCGTCAACGAAAACGGACAGCTTTTCGGACTGGTGCATATCGAAGCACATCGACGCGGCATAGAATTCATGCGGATAATGAGTCTTGAGCCAACCTGTCTGGTAAGCAAGCAATGCATAAGCGGCCGCGTGGCTCTTGTTAAAGCCATAGCCCGCAAACTTGTCGATCAGGTCAAACAGCTCGTTCGCCTTGGCGCCGTCTATATCCGAGAGGTCTTTGCAGCCCTCGACGAAGCGGCTGCGCTGCGCGTCCATTTCCTCCTGCTTCTTCTTGCCCATCGCGCGGCGCAAAAGGTCGGCGTCTCCCAGAGAGTATCCCGCAAGCACTTGTGCAGCCTGCATCACTTGTTCCTGATATACGAAAACCCCGTAAGTTTCCGACAGGAGCCCTTCCAGTTTGGGATGGGGATATTCGATCGCCTCCGCCCCGTTCTTACGGCGGCCAAATAGCGGGATATTGTCCATCGGACCGGGCCGATAGAGCGCGACGAGCGCAATGATATCCCCGAAACTGGTGGGTTTCACGGCGGCCAGCGTGCGCCGCATACCTTCCGATTCCAGCTGGAACACGCCAACCGTGTCACCGCGCTTGAGCAGATCGTAAACCTGTGGATCGTCCCAGGTCAGCCCATCGAGATCAACCGATATGCCGCGCTGCGAAAGCAGGTCCACCGCCTTGCGCAGCACCGAAAGAGTCTTGAGGCCAAGGAAGTCAAACTTCACCAGCCCGGAATCCTCAACATGCTTCATGTCAAACTGGGTGACCGGCATGTCCGAGCGCGGATCACGGTAGAGCGGGACCAGCTGTGCCAGCGGTCTGTCGCCAATGACAACACCGGCAGCGTGGGTTGAGCTGTTCCGCGGCAGCCCCTCAAGCTGCATGGCCAGGTCCACCAGGCGCTTCACATCGGCTTCACGGTCATACTCGCTGCGGAATTCCGCTACACCGTTCAGCGCGCGCTCCAGCGTCCATGGATCAGTGGGATGGTTCGGAAGCATCTTGCACAAGCGGTCTACCTGTCCATAGGGCATCTGCAGGATCCGTCCGCAATCGCGCAGCACCGCACGCGCTTTCATCTTGCCGAAAGTGATGATCTGGGCAACGTGGTCCTGCCCATATTTGGACTGGACGTAGCGGATGACTTCACCGCGCCGCGTTTCGCAGAAGTCGATGTCAAAGTCCGGCATGGAAACGCGTTCCGGGTTAAGGAAGCGCTCAAACAACAGGCCCAGCCGAATCGGATCGAGATCGGTGATCGTCAGCGCCCATGCAACCAGAGAACCAGCGCCCGAACCGCGCCCCGGGCCAACCGGAATTCCGTTATCCTTGGCCCATTTTATGAAGTCGGCAACGATCAGAAAATAGCCGGGAAACCCCATCCCCCTGATAACGTCGATCTCAAAATCAAGACGGTCCTCATAGACCTTGCGCTCTTCGGCCGTCAGCTCTCCATAAGGTTCGAGCCGCCGCGCCAGACCGGCCCGCGCATCCTGCGCCAACATCCGTTCCTCGCCCTCGATATCGCCAGCGAGGCTGGGCAGGATCGGCGCGCGCTTGGGCGGCGCGAAAGCGCATCGCTGGGCAATGACTAGGGTGTTCGCGATGGCCTCGGGCAGGTCCTGGAATATCTCTTCCATCATCGGCGCAGATTTGGCCCAGCGCTGGCGCGAAGAACGCGGCCTGTCAGCCACATCGATATGGGTGGAGTTGGCAATGCACAGGGCCGCATCATGCGCCGCATAGAAACCAGGCTCAGCGAAATTGGCCGGATTGCTGCCAGCCAGCGGGATTTCGCGGGCATAGGCAAGCTCGATCAGCGCTTCCTCGCTCGCATCCTCAACGGGATCGCCGGTCCGTGCGACCTCGATGTAAAGGCGATCACCGAACAATGCCTGCAAGCGATCGCAATACCGCTCCGCCGCCTCGTGCTGCCCTTCGGCCATCAGCCGCGCCAGTGCGCCCTCACCCGCACCTGTCAGGCAAATCAGCCCGTC
>JAHRVR010000005.1 GCA_019090585.1 Sphingomonadaceae bacterium | reverse complement strand
CGCTTCGGATTCCTCTCAGACGAGGGAAGCGAGCTGCCGGTCGGCTTCGCCATTCAAGGCGAGTTCATAGGCCTGACGTGCGGCGCCTGCCACACCGCAGAGATCAAGGTCTTCGGCGAGCAGGTTCGCATTGAAGGCGGCCTAGAACGGGTTGATGCCGCAACAGCCGATGCCTATTTTGCCAGTCGGCCGCGGGATTCGCAGCTTGGCGCGGTTGCCTCGGACCAGTCCGCGCCGCTCGATCGCCGAGCCACTTTTTTGGAGCGTTTTGAAGCCGCCGAGACCCGTTTTGAAGACAAGGACGTGATCAGGCCGCCGCACTGGACCGGATTTTGCCTGGTTCCCACCGCGATCGAATTCTGGCTTAACCGGCGGCACCGGCTGCATGAGCGCCATTGCTTCACGCGTGATGGTGACATGTGGAAGAGTACTCTCCTTTACCCATGAACGATGCAGCCAATCTTAAGCGCAGTGCCGCCTTCGCCAGCATATCGGTCGCCCTGTTCCTCCTTGCGTTAAAAGGGTGGGCGGCATGGCAGACCGGATCCACTGCCATGCTCGGCAGCCTTGCCGACACGGTGCTGGACCTTGCCGCCAGCATCGCGACGCTCACGGGCGTTTGGATCGCTTCGCAACCCGATGATGACAAGCACCGTTTCGGCCATGGCAAGGCCGAGGCGATTGCGGCCATGTTTCAGGTTGTGCTGATCACGATTTCCGCTCTCGCGGTTTCCGCGCGCGCGATAGAGCAGCTCGTGTCCGGCTCAAGAGCGCAGGCCGCCGCACAGGGCATTGCCGTGTCTCTGGTGGCGATTGTTGCGACTTTCGCTCTGCTGGCCTGGCAGCGCTATGTGATCAGGCGCACGTCCAGCATCGCGATCGAGACTGACCATATCCATTACCAGTCCGATCTGTTCCTCAACCTCGCGGTGATCGCTGCTTTGGCGCTCGATCAATATGCGGGCTTTACTGGTGCCGATCCGCTGTTTGGCCTTGGGATCGGCGCATGGCTGGCGTGGAATGCCTGGCGGGCATCGCACAAGGTGATCATGCAGTTGATGGATCACGAATGGCCAGAGGAAAAGAAGCAGCGTTTCCTGGAACTTATGGCGCGCCAGCCGGATTTGCACGGCGTTCATGACTTGCGCACGAGGACTTCGGGCAACCGGGATTTTGTGCAGTTCCACGTCTGGATCGAGCCAGATATTACCGTGCGTGATGCGCATATGGTGATGGATGATATAGAAATGCGGCTGCACCATGAATTTCCGGACGTGGAAATCCTGATCCACCCTGATCCTGTAGGGTTGATCGATGAGGAGGGCATGGCGGCAAGGGATGTCTTGCCGGTGCCGCCATCTGCTGCCGGGTCGAAATCATGACCGGTTCGTTGGCTTATTGGCATGTCGATGCCTTTGCTTCCCGGCCCTTCACCGGAAACCCTGCTGCCGTGATGATTCTTGGCAGCTGGCCTCAGGATGATGTGCTTCAGGCGATTGGCGCGGAAAACAACTTTGCCGAGACTGCTTTTCTTGTGCGCGATGGGACCGGGCAGGCGGACTGGGAATTGCGCTGGTTCACGCCAACGGTTGAAATCCGGCTGTGCGGCCACGCGACACTGGCCTCAGGCCATGTTCTTCTAAGTCAGGATCAAGGCCGACAGTCGGTGCGGTTCCGCACGCGTCTCGCGGGAATATTGGAAGTTCGGCGGATCGAGAAAGGTTATGCAGTGGCCATGCCGGCGATCCCGACCGAGGCGGCCACGTATCCCGAGGCAGTGGCTGCGCTGGGTGCGGTGCCGCTGGAAGTTTGGCGCAATCCCGATCACTACAATGTCTTTCTTTATGAGGACGAGCAGCAAGTCAGGGCTCTGGAGCCTGATTTCCGCGCCTTGGCCGCCTTGGGTTTTGACAGCTTCATTGCCACCGCACCGGGCCACGAAACCGATATTGTCAGCCGTGTATTCGTGCCGGGAGCCGGCGTGGATGAGGATTCCGTGACAGGCTCTGCCCATGCCGTGCTGACGCCGTTCTGGGCTGCGAAACTGGGGCGTGACAGTCTTACTGCCTATCAGGCTTCAACCCGCGGCGGCCATATTGCGTGCCGGCTGGAGGGCGAGCGTGTCTGGCTTGGCGGGCCGTGCGTCACCGTTGTCGAAGGCCAGTTTCACCTCTGACGGGCGGGAAACAGGGCGATCAGATCGCCAAGTCGGCTGCGCAAAGCGGGGCGTTCACTATCCAGTGTGTGGCCCAGTCGCACCACGGTCAGCTTTTGGGCTGGTGATCCGATTACATATTGCCCGAGTTGGCCGATGCAGCCGAACAGGCTTTCTGGCGCCTTGCCCGGGAACAGCCTGATTTGTTCGTCCGACTGGGGCCGGTTCAGCCAGATCTGGGCGCCATATCCGGGGTTTCGCGGTGACGGTGCCAGCATGAATTCGATCCAGCGCCGCGGTATGATCTGGACGCCTTTGACCGACCCGCCATTACGCAGGAATTCGCCCAGCCGCGCCCAGTCGCGCGCATTGGCGTGGATCATGTCCGATCCGATCATCGTGCCGGCGGCGTCGAACTCGGTCACAAATGAAGTCATGCCTGCGGGATCGAGCAGCCGGGTCCGGAGATATTTGGAAACGGCTTTGCGCCTGCGGACCGGGTCGCTGCTTTGGGTAAGCGCGCGCGCCGCAATGTCCGACAGGATGATGCTTGTGCCGGAAGAATATTCAAATGTGCGGCCCGGCTCCGATTCAAGCGGCTGCGCCTCTGCAAAGCGGGCCATGTTGTCGCGCCGGTCAAGGAACAGCATACGCGCCGGATCGGTTTCCTCTTCATGACGCAGGCCTGATCGCATCTGCAGGAGTTGGCGAAGCGTTATTTCACCGCGCGCGTCGCCAGACCTTTGCCAGGCGGGGACAGGCGGTGATTCGTCGCGCCGCAGGCGTCCGTCACTGACAAGCAGGCCAATGGTGATCCCGGTCATGCATTTCGATAGCGACCAGCCCAGAAAGCGGGTGCCTGAATCGTATCCTTCTCCATAGCGCGCCGCGATGATGCGGCCGCCGCGCATCACCAGAAGTGCGCGTGTCTCGCCCACGTTCTCCTCGTCAAACAGCGAGTCGATCGTGCGCGCAAGATCGTCATGATCGACAACGGTTTCACCGGAGATAGCGGATAAAGAGGCTTCGCTTGGCGGCGCAGGTCCTGCGGGAGCGGGATTGCTTCCACATGCCATAAGGCTTGGCAGCGCCAGCAACGGCAAGATATGGAGGAGGCGGCGCTTCACCATGGCGCGGTTTCAATGCGCGGGCGCGATGGGGAAGGCAAGGGTCCAGATGGGGCAACATGTGAACGATAGTCGCCGCCCGGGCAAAGTCAGCCGCTGGCGCGCACGCCTGCCGGGCATAGTGGCTCTCATCTTGATTGCTACGATTGCCTGGTACTGGCGCCCGCTTAAGGCCGATGCTTTAGCCGATGCTTCCTATGCGTCGCGAATTGCCTGTTCCTGTCGCTATGTGGCGGGCCGCGAGCTGTCGGATTGCCGAAAGGATTTCCTGCCGGGCATGGGGCTCATCATGCTGAGTGAAGACGAGGGCGCGAAAAGCGTGACGGCCCGCTCCCTGCTATTGTCGAGCCAGACGGCCACTTTTCACGATGGGCAGGGCTGCGTGCTTGAACCAGCCAGCCGATGACCGGTCTCTAGAAGATCAGACCCCGACCGCACTTTGTGTCGAATCGATCCATCCGCCGCCAATAACTCTCTCCCCGGCATAGATGACTGCGGCCTGCCCCGGAGCGACACCATATTCTGGCTGGGGAAAGCGGATTGTGGTTGCCGCGCCCTCTCCCAGCGGGCCGTCCAGAATCACCGGCACCGGCTTGGCCAGCGAGCGGATCTTTGCCGTTAGTGGATATTCAGGCAGTGGGCCGATGCGATTCGTTTCGGTAACGCGTGCGGAATTTACCGCCAGCATTGGGCGCGGTCCGGCATAAACGCGCCGCGTTTCGGCATCGATGCTGATCACGTAAAGCGGTTCTGGCTGGCCGCCGATGTCCAGCCCGCGGCGCTGCCCGACGGTGTAATGGATGACGCCGCGATGCTCGCCCAGCACTTCTCCGCTTGAGGCATGGACGATCTCGCCGGGCAGAGCGCCTTCGGGCCGGAGCGAGCCCACGATTTTTGCATAATCGCCATCGGGGACGAAGCAGATATCCTGGCTGTCGGGCTTGGCCGCGACGGCAAGGTCAGCGCCTTGCGCGATTCGCCGAGTTTCGCTTTTCGGCAACCCGCCGAGCGGAAAGCGAAGAAAATCAAGTTGATCTTCGCTCGTTCCGTAAAGGAAATAGCTCTGGTCTCTGGCCGGGTCGGACGCGCGGTGCAGTTCCCTGCCGGCTGGCCCAAGGACCCTGCGAACATAGTGGCCGGTGGCCAGACAATCAGCGCCCAGATCGCGCGCCATGGCGAGCAGATCGGTGAACTTGGGCCCCATGTTGCAACGGATGCACGGGATCGGTGTCTTGCCGGCCAGATAGTCGTCAGCGAACTGCTCTACGACTTCTTCGCGGAACTGCGTTTCGTGGTCAAAGACATAGTGAGCGATACCCAGACGGTCGGCCACGGTGCGTGCATCGCGAATGTCGTCACCCGCACAGCAGGCCCCTTTTCGCCCGGTTGCCGCGCCATAATCGTAAAGTTGCAAGGTGATGCCTATAACTTCGGCGCCGCTCTGCGCGGCAAGCGCTGCGACGACGGAACTGTCCACACCGCCTGACATGGCAACCACGATCCGGCGCGCCGAAATCGGTCCCGGAAGCTGGAATAGTTCGGCCGCATCGCTGGCGGGAAGTTGAACAGGGGCATTCATTATGCCGGTCCATATAGGTGATCCGGGCAGCTTCCAAAAGGGTGGAGCAATAGAGGGGCCGGTCGATCCATCTTGGACGAATATGCATCCCGGCAAAACGGTCAGCAAATTCCCCTCAGGCGGCAAGGGAAAGTTAACCATGCTCAACAGTAAGTAAACCCGGCCTTTACCTCCCCTTGACCAAAGCCGGCTTATAGGACCGGTCATGGATGTCGCATTTAACAAGAACGATTGGGCAATCGCCCCTGCACCCGCACTTGCGGGAGCACAGGCCGATTGTATTCATCCCGAATGGCATGGGTTGCTGGCGCGCTTCAAAGCCGCTCGGCAGGTATGGGAGGTTCTGGGCAGCGAGCATCGCGCCCGTGACGCCTCGCCCATGGGGAGTTTTGACAAGAGCTCAGCGTCCCGCCTTGCCGGTCTCGAACGGGCTATTGCTTCTGTTAACCAGAAAAATTCAGGCAATCGAAATTGCGACGGGGACATAGTGGGTCCTGCCGCCGACAATAGCAGCATCGGCGCACGAGGGCAGCGATGATCGAGAACCAGAAGATAAAACCCGCGCAAGTAATTGGCCCCCTTGGTGAGGCATTGACGCTGGATTCGCTTCCTCCTCCGGGCACGACCCGCTGGGTTGTGCGGCGCAAGGCTGAAGTCGTGGCGGCGGTCAATGGCGGCTTGCTCACGATCGACGAAGTGTGTGAGCGTTATCAGCTCACTCTCGAGGAGTTTGCTTCCTGGCAAAGGGCGGTGGACCGCTCCGGGATGCAGGGCCTCAGGGTCACGCGCATTCAGCATTATCGCGACCTCTATGAGCGTCAGCAGAAATACTGATCCTTTAGCGCGATTCTAGTGCGATTTCGGGCCAAGCGGGATCGCTTGGCAGCCAGACGAACCTCAGAAATTTGAGTGAACGGGAGCGGCGGTTCTGGTCCGATCAGGCCGGACCTGCTCCATCCCCATTCCCCGCGTTGGCGCGCTTTCGATTCCGAAGGCGACATTGTGCGCGGCTTCTTGTAGCAACCGGCGCCGCGGCCTTATCTTTTCCATGGCCGCGCAAAGCAGGAGGAAGCTTATGGGATGGATTGTCGCACTGATCGTTGGCGGGCGCCGGATGGCTGGCAAGCCTTGTCATGAACCGCGATGCCTCGATGGGCATCTTCTGGAATATCGTTGTCGGCTGTGTTGGCTCGGTTGTCGGTAATCTGATCGCAAATCAGTTTGGTATTGTCGGTAGCGTCAAGGAATTTTCCATTACCGGCCTGATCATCGCGGTTGTTGGCGCGGTTATTCTGCTCGGCATTCTGAATCTCATCCCGCGCGGCCGCGTTCGCTGAGAATCTGAATTCGACATTCAGCACCGGCTCCTCCCCCTCCCAACCACCCGATAGCGCATAATTGTATCGGGCGCCTGCGAAAGGGCCGGTGCCGCTTATCTGAAACACCGTCATCGGCGTAGTTTCGGATCAGGCACCTGGCCGGCTGGATGTGACCGGAACTGCGGGAAGTCTCCCTTACGGCCCTGGTGATCGGTAGCTTGCATTTGTCGCGCATTGTCGCAGTGCAACAACTACGCATTGCCACTACATCTGTGTCTGTATATTGCGGCGCATGAGTGTGCCCCATGCTCTATCGCCCTGCGGCTCTGGGTGTAGGGTTATTGTTGTGTATAAACGAGAAATTGGCTGAACCGTCCCTTTTCAGGCGATGTGGCCCAAGCGGTGACCGGATGAATTACGACGCCAAGATTGATGCAGGCCAAGACGAGGGCGGTGAACGCGCTGCCAGCCTGTTTGGCGGGCATGGCGAGGATGATCGCATTATCAGCCGCCGGATGCTGATTGTTGCGGCTGTCATCGTTGCTGTCCTTATCGGGCTTTGGTTCCTCAACCGTTTTAACCAACCTGCGGATCTTGCCGCAGCCGGCCAGAGCCAGGCGCCAGTTGTCACGGTTGTCTCTCCGGGCCGTACAGCCGTTGTCGGTGACATCAATGCCACAGGGACGCTGGCCGCAAGGCGTGAGCTGCCGGTTGGAGTCGTCGGGGACGGCGGCCAGATCGTCCGCGTGCTTGTGGAGCCGGGCGATTGGGTCAAGGCGGGTCAGGTGCTCGCCGTTATCGACAGTTCAGTGCAAAGCCAGCAGGCCGCCGGTATGGCGGCACAAGTGGCAGTTGCCGAAGCCGATAGCAGGCTTGCACAATCAAATCTGGAGCGCGCGCTTAAGCTTGTGGAGCGCGGCTTCATTTCGAAGGCGGATGTCGATCGGCTGACAGCGAAGCGCGATGCGGAAAATGCGCGGGTGCTTGTCGCGCGCGCGCGGTTTGCCGAGCGAAGGGCGCGCAACAGCCGGCTCAACATCACGGCGCCTGCCGCCGGGCTGCTGCTTGAGCGTAATGCCGAGCCGGCCGAGGTCGTCCGTCCGGGAAGCGGTGTTCTTTTCCGTATCGCACAGGGCGGGGAGATGGAACTTCTTGCAAACCTTGGCGAGGACGACCTGGCAAAGATTTCAGTCGGAGCCACCGCAGAGGTTACTCCGGTTGGCTTGGACAACGGTTTTACAGGCCAGATCTGGCAGATTTCTCCTGTGATCGATCCCAAGGACCGGCAGGGCACGGCGCGGATTGCGCTGCCCTATTCGCCGCAACTGCGGCCAGGTGGCTTTGCGAATGCCAAGATTTCATCGGGCGGTCTGGTGGCGCCCAAGCTTCCCGGATCGGCGATCCTGTCGGATGAGAAGGGCAGCTACGTCTATATTGTTGGCAAGGATAACAAGGTTAAGCGGCGCGATGTGCAGACAGGGGCAATCTCTGCGGACAGCATTGCGGTCGTGAAGGGTATCAGCGGTAGAGAGCGGATCGTCCTGCGCGCTGGCGCCTTCCTGTCGCCCGGCGAGACGGTCAAGCCCAAAGTGGCCGGAGCGCCCTGAGGGGTTTGGCTATGGACCTGAATAATATTTCTGCCTGGTCGATCCGCAACCCGGTCGTCCCGATTGTCTTTTTCGTTGGCCTGATGCTGGCAGGTGTCATCAGCTTCATGCGTATGGATATCCAGCAAATGCCGGATATCGAATTCCCGGTTGTGATCGTCAATATTTCGCAGCCCGGTGCTGCGCCCACCGAAATCGAAACTCAGATCACCCAGCGCGTTGAAGCCGCGGTCCGCTCGATCAGCGGGGTGAACACAATCGGTTCGACGGCCAGGGAGAGCAACAGCAGTACTTTCGTCGAGTTCGAACTGGGCGAAGACATCAATGGCGCGGTTGCCGAAGTGAAAAATGCCGTGGACCGGATCCGCAGCGAAATGCCCGATGGCATCCTTGAGCCGCAGATCTTCAAGGCCAGCACGACAGCCCAGCCCATCGCCTACTTCGCGGTCAAATCACAGGATATGACCCTGGAGCAGGTATCCTGGTTCATCGACGATACGATTGCCAAACGGTTGCTGTCTGTCGAAGGGCTTGCCGAAGTAAGCCGCGGCGGAGGCGTGGACCGGGAAATCCGCGTCACTTTGGATCCTGCTCGCATGCAGGCGCTCGGGGTATCGGCGGGTCAGGTGAATTCCATCTTGCGGCAGCTCAATCTGAATGCGGCAGGCGGCAGGGCTGAAATCGGCGGCTCGCGGCAGTCAGTTCGCGTTCTGGGCAATGCGCAGACTGCTTTTGAATTGTCCCAGACCGACATCTCGTTGGGCGCAGGCCGCGCCGTCAAGCTCGCGGATATAGCGCGAGTCTCCGATGCCTACGGCGAAGTAGTCAATATCGCGAAATTCAGAGGCAAGTCGGTGGTGACGTTCTCCATCTCGCGTGCCCGCGGGGCATCTGATGTCACTGTTTTCGATTCTGCGCAGGCAGAATTGAGAAAGCTTGAGGCGGAGAACCCCGGTCTCTTTTTCGAAGTCATGTTCACGATGGTGCCTTATGCGCGCAGCCAGTATGTGAGCTCTATGGAGGCGCTGGTCGAAGGCGCGATCCTGGCGGTTGTGGTCGTGTTCCTGTTCCTGCGGGACTGGCGGGCGACCATAACTTCGGCGATCGCCATTCCCCTCGCGGCCATTCCGACATTCTGGTTCATGGACATGTTGGGCTTCACGCTGAACATGCAATCGCTGCTGGCGTTGAGCCTTGTCGCGGGCGTCCTTGTCGACGATGCGATTGTCGAGATTGAGAATATCGTGCGTCACATGCGCATGGGCAAGACGGCTTATCAGTCTTCGATTGATGCCGCCGATGAGATCGGACTGGCCGTCGTCGCAACGACGTTCTCGATTGTTGCGGTTTTTCTTCCCGTGGGGATCATGCCCGGAGTGTCGGGCGAATTCTTCCGAGCCTTCGGGCTGACGATCGTCGCAGCAGTAATGATGAGTCTCGCCGTGGCGCGGACGATTACGCCCATGGTCGCGGCCTATTTCCTGCATGCGCATGGCGAGGCTGACCATGCCAGCGGAAAGATGATGGAACGCTACATGGGTATCCTGCACTGGTCGCTCGATGTTCGGGAAGCGAAGGCTATGCGCGCCCGAATTGTTGATGTGGCTGGGCGGGTTCGGGATTATTTCCTCGGGTTGCTGATTGTGCTGATCGTCATTGCGGCATTTGTGTTCCCTGCGAAGCTGGTGTTTGATTGGGCGACCGACAATGATCTGCCAGAGCTGATCTTGCTGGGCCTTGCTGTGTTGGCCGGGTTCTTGACTGCGGCTGCAACGCTCTTTGCCGTGAATCGCGGCCTCCAGGCCAAGGGTGGCCGGTTCGCACGCTGGTATGAATTCATGGCTGGCCGGCTTAGCGCGCGCTTGCGCGATCACCGTTTCTGGATGCTTGGCGCGGGTGCCGGCGCTTTGCTTCTGACCGGGTTGGTTGCACGCTTACTGCCGATGGAGTTCATGCCGCAGCAGGACAGTGATTTTGTCGGCGTGCAGATCACAATGGTGCCCGGTACGACGCTTGCACAAACAGAAGCTGTCTCTGACAGGGTCAGGCAGATTTTGGTCGAGGACCCTGATACCGATTATGTCTTCCAGCGCATTCTGGAAGGTAATGGCATGGTGATGGCCACTTTGCGGGATGATCGGAAGAAGAAAAGCAAGGAACTCGAGAACAAGCTGACACCGCTTTTCCAGCAGATTCCTGACGCTCGGATCTCATTTCAGTCCATGGCGAATTCGCAAGGCAGCGGCACCGGGCGTGACATATCCGTCATGCTCTCAGGCAATAACTCGGAATTGCTGAACCAGACTGCGGCCCAGCTTGTCGAGGAGATGCGAGGTCTCGATCTGGTGGTGGCGCCGCGTGTGAGCGCCGACATGCGCCGACCGGAAATCGTCATCAGGCCACGGCACAAGATTGCTGCTGAATTGGGCGTGTCTACCGCGGCACTCAGCCATACCATCCGCATCGCCACGATTGGCGAGATCGACCAGAATGCAGCAAAATTTTCGCTTTCTGATCGGCAAGTCCCGATCAGAGTGCGCCTGTCCGAATCGGCGCGCCGCAATATTGCCAATATCCAGAATCTGCCGGTTCCCACCAGTAATGGCG
>JAHRVR010000151.1 GCA_019090585.1 Sphingomonadaceae bacterium | reverse complement strand
CCATGACCTCGAACTCGTTCCCCTACTTGCTCTCGCCCGGCCGGATAGGCCAGATGGAACTGCGCAACCGCATCGCCGTAACGGCCATGGGCGTCAGCATGTCCGAAGAGGATGGATCCGCCGGTGAGCGTATCATCGCCTATCATGAGGAGCAGGCCAGGGGCGGCGCAGCGCTGATTATCCTTGGTGCGACCGGGGTTGCATGGCCGGTCGGCTGTGTCGCGTGGCAGCAAACCGCCATATCGGAAGACCGCTTCATCCCGGGCTTGAGAAAACTGGCTGACCGCGTCCATGCGCAAGGCGCGAAAATCGCCGCTCAACTTCATCATGGCGGGCTGAATGCTGGCTTTGCCACTCAGATCTGGGGACATCCGCTCTGGACGCCTTCGATCCCGCCGCCGCCGCGCGGCAGTGTTACCGACTATTTCCTGCCCGAGGAACTGGCCCGGATGGAGGGCTACAAGATGCCCGAAATGAAGGTCGTCGAGCAGGACGATATTGATCTGGTTGTCGCGCAATTCGGACAAGGCGCGCGCCGTGCCAAGGAGGCGGGTCTCGATGGTGTCGAAATCCATGCCGCCCATGGATACATTCTCTCCGCGTTCCTCTCGCCTGCCGTCAACACCCGCACAGATGGCTATGGCGGCAGCCGCGAGAACCGCGCGCGGATCCTGCGTGAAGTTATCGCCGAAGTGCGCCTACAGGTCGGTCCGGACTATCCCGTCTGGGTCAAGCTGGACTTGCGCGAGGAAGGCCGGGTGGGCGGCCTGACGATTGAAGATGCGAAGTTCAACGCACGCGTTGTGGAAGAGGCTGGCGCTGATGCGATCACCGCCAGCGCTTATCACGAAGGGGGCGAGGGCAAGCTGCATTCCCAGTCGCACACCCCGCATGCCGAAGGTCTCAACCTGCCCGGCGTCGCACAGCTGAAGCGCGAGGTTGCAATCCCGATTATCGGCTCGGGCAGGGTGGAGCCGGAGCGGGGCGACAAGGCGATTGGCGATGGTGAGGCGGATTTCATCTCGATGGGGCGCAAGCTGCTGGCCGATCCGCACTTGCCGCGCAAACTTGCTGAGGGGCGGGGCGACGAAGTGCGTCCCTGCATCTACTGCTACACGTGCATCAGCGCGATCTATGGGGGCGAGCAGGCGCGCTGCGCGATCAACCCGGAATGCGGCCACGAATTTGAACAGTCTGCGCCAACAAACGCGTCCGGCCATGTCGTCGTGATTGGCGGCGGCCCCGGAGGGATGGAAGCGACGCGCCGCTTGCGCGCTGCCGGGCGCAAAGTGACGCTGATCGATGAAGCAGACCGGCTGGGCGGAACCCTGCGCATTGCAGCGCTGGCCTATGAGCCCAATCAGCGCCTGCTGAAATGGCTGAAGCGCGAAGTGGACGAGTCGGGCGCGGAGGTTCGCCTTTCGACTAGGGCCGATCCCGACTTGCTGGCTGAGCTTGCACCGGATGAGATCATCGTGGCGACCGGCGCGGTGCGCTCAATGCCCGACATCGAGGGTGCCGAGCAGCCTCATGTCTTTTCTGGCGATGATATGCGCAAGCTGATCTTCGGCGAAATGAACGATGAATTGCGGCGCAAGACCGGCGTAACCACTCGGCTGTTGACGAAACTGGGCAGCGCCACCGGCGCAACTGCCAATATCGATCTGGTGCGCAAAGTCACTCACGGCTGGATGCCACTGGGCAACCGCGTGGTCATCATCGGCGGTGAGCTTGTTGGCCTTGAACTGGCAGAATTTCTCCATGAGCGCGGGCGCAGCGTTACTGTGGTCGACGATGCGGTCCGTTTCGGCAAAGGGCTGCAGATCGTTCGGCGCATGCGCATCTTGCAGGAATTGGCGGAGAACGGCGTTCAGCTTGAAGCGGGAGCCAGCGATATCGTGATCGGCAAGGAGGCTGTCGGCTGGATCAACGGCGAAGGCGCTCTGCAGGAGGCGCCTTGCGATACTGTGATCGTGGCGAAAGGTGCGTGCGGTGATAGCACGCTGGCCGACACCCTTCGTGATAAGGGCTATTTGGTCCACACAATCGGTGATGCAGGGGGAGTGGGCTATATTGAAGGGGCCATTCAGGGCGCAGCGAAAGCCGTGGTCCAGATCACGGGCCAGATCACCCGATAGTCGAGCCGATTGCGCATGGCGCTGACGCATGAGGAATTGACGGACATGGAGATTATCACAGTTCTCAAGCGAGGCTATTTCACGGCAGCGCCAAGATTGATCTGAAACAAGGCCTTGTCCGCATCTGCTGCATACACTTGACGCAAGTGTATTGGGGAGATGATCACATGAGCGCCATCGATGTGCAGCCGCTGGACCCTGGCCTTTCGTTCGGCTCAAGCGTTGCCGGAGTGACCGACGAGGCGTTGGACGATGAAGGCGTGCGCACAAGGCTGCGTAGGCTTCTGGACGAACGCGGCGTGATCGTCTGCAGGAATGTTGAGCAGACAAGCGCGATGCAGGTGAAGCTCAGCGAGGTTTTCGGCCCACTAAAGGACCACCCGGTTTACGCCGTGGACCGGGCCGACCGTGACAACCTGCCCGGCGTTATCGTGATCACTGCGGGGCCCGAAGCCAGTATCGTTGAAATTGATGGAAAGCCGCTGGTTACCTGGCAGCCGTGGCACTTTGACCACGCCTATAACAACGAGATGATGTACGCGGCCGTGCTGCGCTCGCTCAAGACACCCAAGGATGGCGGGGACACCGCCTTTGCCGATGGCACCCAGATTTATGACGATATGGACCCGGCGATTCGTGCAAAGGCGGAAGAGCTGAACGTGCTGTACAATCTGGACTTGCGGTTTGGCAGACAGCGCTTTGGCCTGCCCAGGACTTTCAACCTGGTAAAGGAACACGGCAACGCGATCAGCGAGGAAAACGAGAACGGCCGCTGCTCAGTGCATCCGGCAGTATGGTCTCGCCCCAACGGCAAGAAGGTTTTTCATATGTGCGCCTACGGTTGCCGCGGGCTCGAAGGTGATCGCAGCGACGAGGCTTTCGCGCGATTGGCCGAGGTATGGAACGAGGCCGAGCGGGTCATGAAAGTCTATACCCATAAGTGGGAGCACGGAGACATGGTGATCTGGGATAATCTGCGCGTCCTGCACGAGGCGACCGGCAGCAATCCCGAAGAGGAACGCGAGATCCACCGCACCACGATCAAGGGCGATTACGGCCTTGGAAAGTGGGAGGAACAGCCCGGCGCGGAAGCGGCGGCCTGACGCGCAGCTCTCTCGGATAATCGCCGGCTCCGGCTTGTGCGCGGCGGCCTTCGCATGAAGGTTCAACGCGAACCTTGAAGCCATGCCTAGAACATCGCTAAGTATCTGAAATATTGGTCGGGGAGAGAGGATTCGAACCTCCGGCCCCTGCCTCCCGAAGGCAGTGCTCTACCAGGCTGAGCTACTCCCCGACCAGATGCTACCGCCGTAGTGGCGGTGCAAGGCAGAGGCGGGCCTATAGAGATCGGGTCATTTTCATGCAAGAGAGATCAGGTCATTTTCATGCAAGCTTCAATTGCGTGTTCGAGCAATGTAGTTTCCACATGTTTTGAACAGCCGGTCAAGTATATGGGAACAGGAAATCCGCAGGCTCGTCACCAGCCCAAGTGAAGTGTCTTTAGGCACTGCGGCAAAAGGAGTCGTAAATTCCAATGATGGCAACACGGCTCGCACATAACGCATCTGACGAATTGGATGGTCGCCCAATTCCGACGCATTGGGAATGGCAGTATCTTGACCTGATGCGCCGTATCTGGAGCGAAGGCGACGAGCGCATTGATCGCACCGGTATAGGCACAAAGGCTGTCTTTGGCGCACAGATTCGCTTTGATCTGTCAGACGGCAAGATGCCATTACTGACGACCAAGCGAGTGTTCTGGAAAAGCGCGACGCGCGAACTTTTGTGGTTCCTGACCGGCGATACGAACATTCGGGAGCTTTGCGCGAACGGTTGCGAGATCTGGACTGACTGGCCGCTCGATCGCTATCGGCGCGAGACTGGTGCGGATATTTCGCGCGAGGGTTTCTCAAAGCGTATCGTGGATGACGCGGATTTTGCGCAGGCATGGGGCGATCTCGGCCCGGTGTATGGCAAGCAATGGGTGGACTGGTCCGTCTATGAAGACGCTGGCGAGGGGCTTTACCGCAAGCGTGAGAAGGGCGTGAACCAGGTTGCCGATGTGGTTGAGAGCCTTGTGAACAATCCGGGCAGCCGCCGCCACATCATAGAGGGCTGGAATGTCGCAGAGGTCGATGCGATGGCCTTGCCGCCCTGCCACAAGTCCTATCAGTTCTATGTCGCTGACGGGCGCCTGTCGGGCCTGCTCTATCAGCGTAGCTGCGATCTGGGGCTGGGGTTTGCCTTCAACATCTGGTCACTGGCGCTGCTGACGCGGATGCTTGCGCAGCAGACCGGGTATGAGCCGGGCGAGGCTATCTGGATGGGCGCGGACGTGCATCTCTATCTCAACCATGCGCCATTGGTGGAGGAGCAACTGTTCCGGCAGCCAAAGGGGGAGCCGAGACTCGATATTCTGCGCAAGCCGGATTCGATCTTCGACTATCGGATTGAGGATTTTCAGGTCAGCGGATACGAACCACAGGCGCGCATTTCTGCACCTGTCGCGGTCTGATTGTTTCGGAAAAACCTAGCGGACAATGCCGCTGTAGGCGATCTGGCCTTTGCCGATCGAGGCCATGCGCTGGGATATGCGCCAGCGCACATGGGTGACATCTTCCGGTGTGGCCATGCGTGAGCCGACCCGCAACGCGCCAAGCGGGCCCCATTTCTTGCCGCCATTGACCGAGACTTCTTCGTCGCGGCGCGAACTTTGCTGATAGGAAATAGTCCGGGGCAGGGAGTTGGTGATAACAAAGTCCCCGTCGCCGCCAAGTCGGTACCAGCGCAGGATCGTGACAACCCGGTCCCCTCTTGCAAGATTTTCTGCCGGTTCGAGCTGGCGCCCCAGATCCGTGTCCATTCGTTCGACAAAAACGGCGCTGTCCGTGGTGATGTTGGGTGCACCTGTCACTGCGACTGGCCATGAAACCGCCGCCGCAGCAGCGGTCAGCAGCAGCCTAGCGTTCGAAATGACCCGGCGTTGAACCATAGTGAATGCCCCTTGCGCCCAACAGCCGGGCCTGATCGCCAAGGTTGGACTTCAGTGGCAAAAATATGGTTAACGCGGCATCAGGAAAATTCGTTTGGGCCGCGTTGGACGAAGCAATCGCGCAAGGCTCATTTGGATGAGGTGGAGCAATCCCGGCTTGGCAGTTGACAGCTTTGTCGCCCTGCCTTAGTGGCGCGGCTCCCAAGCGATGCGCGGGTGTAGCTCAGTTGGTTAGAGCGCCGGCCTGTCACGCCGGAGGTCGCGGGTTCAAGTCCCGTCACTCGCGCCATTTTTCAAGTGCTTACGGGTGCTTGAGGCTGGTGACCGAATTTCGCAAGCCGCGAAACAGATTCCTTCAACAATCGCAACGTTAATGGCTAGTCGCTGCCATCTTCCCGGTTCTGCGCCTCGCGGATCAGGTCGAGCGCAACGTCGACAATCATGTCTTCTTGTCCGCCAACCATCTTGCGCCGCCCGAGTTCGACCAGGATGTCGCGTGTATCGAGGCCGTAGTCCGCGGCGGCTTTTTCGGCATGGCGCAGGAAGCTGGAATAGACCCCTGCGTAACCCAGGCTCAATGTCTCGCGGTCAACGCGCACCGGCCTGTCCTGCAATGGGCGAACAAGGTCTTCCGCTGCATCCATCAAGGCCATGACGTCGCAGCCGTGGTTCCAGCCCTTGCGATCCGCCGCTGCGATGAAGACTTCGAGCGGTGCATTGCCCGCACCTGCTCCCATGCCGGCAAGCGATGCATCTATGCGCACCGCGCCCTGCTGCGCCGCAACGATGGAATTGGCGACACCCAGCGAAAGGTTGTGATGGGCGTGCATGCCGCGCTGGGTTTCAGGCTTCAGCACCCGGTCATAGGCTTCGAAGCGCTCTTGCACGCCGTCCATGTCGAGCGCGCCGCCGCTATCGGTGACATAGATGCACTGAGCGCCATAGCTTTCCATCAGCAGCGCTTGCTGGGCGAGGGTCTGCCCATCGATCATGTGGCTCATCATCAGGAAGCCGGAGACGTCCATGCCCAGATCACGCGCGATGCCGATGTGCTGTCTGGAAACGTCCGCTTCGGTGCAGTGGGTGGCGACGCGGACTGACCGAACGCCCAGATCATAGGCGCGGCGCAGTTCTTCCACGGTGCCGACACCGGGCAGGATCAGCGTGGTCAGCACGCTGTGTTCCAGCACGTCTGCCACCGCTTCAAGCCATTCCCAGTCGGTATGCGCGCCAAAGCCGTAATTGAAACTGGCGCCCGACAAGCCGTCTCCATGGGCGACTTCGATTGCGTCCACGCCAGCCTTGTCGAGCACGCTTGCAATATCGCGCACATGGTCGATCCCGTACATGTGCCTGATCGCGTGCATCCCGTCGCGCAGGGTCACGTCCTGAATATAGAGCTTGTCGCCCGCTGCTGGCTCGAAACGGCCCATCATGCCATCTCCCGCTCGGCTATCAGTTCGCCTGTGGCTTTCGCCGCTGCGGTCATGATGTCGAGATTGCCGGAATAGGGCGGCAGATAATCTCCTGCGCCTTCGACTTCGAGGAACACGCTGGTCTTGATTCCGGTGAAGTCACCCATTCCCGGAATGTGGAGCGGGTTGTTGTCGCCAAATCGCTCGAACTGCACGTCCTGCTTCAGCCGGTAGCCCGGAACATAAGTCTGGACCTTTTTGACCATCGCTTCGACGGATGCGCGGATCGCGTCCTCATCGGCGCCTTCGGAAAGGGTGAAGACCGTGTCGCGCATGATCATCGGCGGTTCTGCGGGATTGAGCACGATGATCGCCTTGCCTTTGGCCGCACCTCCCACGTCCTCGATCCCGCGAGCAGTGGTGCGGGTGAACTCATCGATATTGGCACGTGTGCCGGGCCCGGCCGAGCGCGATGAAACCGAAGCGACGATCTCGGCATAGTGGACTTTGGCGATTTGACTGACCGCGGCAACCACAGGGATTGTCGCTTGCCCTCCGCAAGTCACCATGTTGACATTGGGCGCATCAAGATGGGCTTCCATGTTGACCGGCGGGACGGTGAACGGGCCGATCGCCGCTGGCGTAAGGTCAATCACCCGAATATGGGCAGCACGAAGCTCTGCATCGTGCTGCTTGTGGGCATTGGCGCTGGTTGCATCAAAGGCGATGCCGATCTCAGCATAACAGGGCAGCTTTTTCAGCCCCTCGATCCCTTCATGGCTTGTGGCGATGCCAAAGCCCCGGGCCATGGCCAGACCTTCCGATTCAGGATCGATGCCAACCACCGCCGCCAGTTCCATGTTTTGCGGATACTTGATCATCTTCATCATCAGGTCGGTGCCAATATTGCCCGAGCCAATGATTGCGGCTTTCAGTTTGCCCATTGCCGTTCCTTCAGGTGAAATTGGCCTTCAAATGACTTTGGCCTTCAGGTGAATTTGGCCTTCAGACGAATCTAGCCTTCAGACGAATTTGGCGGTGCAGCCGCCGATTCCTTCCAGCATCATTTCAAAAACGTCACCCACGGCTGCATCCTCGAGCGGGACCATAGAGCCGGACAGGATGATGTCTCCGGCATCCAGCGTGACACCATAGCGGCCAAGCGTGTTGGCAAGCCAGGCGACTGCCTGAGCAGGATTGCCCTGCACATCGCGCCCATGCCCCTGGGACAGCGGTTTGCCGTTCTTTGTGACCGTGACTTTGAGATTGGGCAAGTCGCACTCTCTTGGATCCATGCGCGCATCACCAATCAGAAAGACCCCGCAAGATGCGTTGTCGGCAATCGTATCGATGATACTGATGTTCCAATTTTCGATACGGCTGTCGACAATCTCGAAACAAGGCGCGATCGCCTCGGTCGCGTCGATGACTTGCTGCGCGGTAACGCCCGGACCCTGGAGCCGGTCGCGCAGGAAAAACGCGATCTCCGCTTCAGTTCGCGGCTGGATCAGTTTCCGTCCGGCCACGTCGATATCGCCATCGACATGCATCCAGTCGGTAAGAAAGCCGAAATCGGGTGTGTGGACGCCGAGCATGTCCTGCACGGCCTTGCTTGTTACGCCGATCTTCTTGCCGACGACGCGTTCACCTTGCGCTTGACGTCTGGCAAGAAAGTCCAGGCTGATCGCATAGGCGTTGTCGATTGCGAGCGAGGGCTCTGCGTCAACAAGCGGGGGGACTGTGCGGCCTTCGCGCAAGGCTGCAAACAGTTCCTTGCCGTGTTGTTCAGCGCCTGCCACCTTAAAATTTTCCGTGCATAAGCGTGGAATTCCTTTGGACCTTCAGCCTGCCTTCCAGCCGCGGACAAATGTGCCAGCGGGAACTCAAAACTCGAAAAAATGCTATGGTAATAATACGCAAATCGTCAATTGAAAAAAGACTTCGGCGCATTTACGGGCAAATTTCTGCCGCATACTGATGCATATAGTAAGCGCGTCTTTGTCCGGAAGACCGGGCTGTGGTCGTTTGCAGCCTGACCCTAAATATGATGAGGTAGAATTTTTGCGATCTGAGAATTATACTTCACGGCCCGCACGGTGCTTGACGTCTCAATGCTGCGGACGCCGGGCATCGCGTACATCGCATCGAGCGACGAGTTGGGCTGATCGGGGCCATGCAATTCGCCGATAACCAGAATGTTATGCGCACCGGCAAGCACTATCACGCAGGCAGCGCCCGGCAATGTCGTGATCTTGTCTGCCACCTCGCGGATACGGTCAATGTCCACCTGGATGCGAATGAAGAACGAATTGGACATGCCTATTTTCTGAGCATTGGCCAGCGCTGTAAAGCGTATCAGTTCTGCGTCTCGCAGCCGTTTCAGGCGGCTGCGGACTGTGCCTTCCGTGATATCGAGTTCGCTTGCGATCGCGCGGTTGCTCTTGCGCGCATCGATAGAAAGCCGCTCAATGATCTGGCGATCAAGCTCATCCAGAATCGGTGATGCGATTGGTGCAGGAGCCGACTCGCTAACGAAAGGAACGACGGTGAATTCATATTTCAGCATCTCGACAACGACATCGAAATGAACTTCGCTGACCCCTTTGATTGATGGCAGGTCTACTTCCACAAAGCTTCGTAACTCTTCGACATCCTTCAAGGCTACGAGAGCCTCAACATTATATCGGCCATGCATGGTGTTGCAGCTGAATATCTGGGGCAGCTTTGCCATGTCCTCGGCCACCGCGTCGGCGCTGCGGCCTTGCACGTGCAACCCCAGGGTAAAGAGCAAGTCGCAGCCGATTACATCAAAATCCGAGACCAGCACGAGGCGGATGACCGAATCCGCTTCAAGCCTGCGGATGCGCTGCGCAACTGCGCTCGCGGTCATGTTCAACTCGCGGGCGATACGTTGATGGGACAAGCGGCTGTCTTGCTGCAGGATTTCGACGATCTTCGCATCGACCGGATCGGGAAGTAAGGCTCGGTACGTCAATTGCCGGTTCTGCCAATGTTGGATGGTTCACTTGGCACTGGCACTATCACAGCAAACGCGAAATCGCACCTCTCCATCCTTCCGGTTTGCGCGCGCAGCGGCTAGCTCGCCTGCGGTGCTCCCTGGGGCGGCATGTGGCCCCACAAGTCCGGAATCAGGCTGGTGGTTGACACCCAGTTGCGGTGGTCGATCTGCAGGCCGCCGCAGCCGAATTCCAGCATCGAGCCGCCCGGCGTCACCGCATAGACCGAAATCATGTGGTCGTTGGCGTGCCGGCCCAAACGCGACGCAATGACCACACCATCGCGTTCACAGCGATCCATGAAACGTCCGACATCATCGATATCACGCGCTTCCACCATGAAATGCACCAGCCCCGAAGGAGCCGGAAACTCGATCAGGGCAATGCTGTGGTGGCGGGCATTGTCGCAATGGAGGAAATAGAGCGCCTTGGCCGGTTCATTGGGGGCCAGTTCGAAACTCATGGTGTCGGTCAGGTGAAAGCCCAGCAATTCGATCCAGAATGTGCGGGACTGCTCAACATCCTGGGCCGCGAGCACGGCATGTCCGAGGCCCATCCCTCCCTGGTCTCCCGTCATGAAATTGCTCACTCCCGCCGGTGATGTAAACGGGGCATAGGCGAGCCGGCGTCCGACAACCAGTTCGGCTCGATGGCCCGCAGGGTCATCGACGCGCACCAGCCTCAGCACGCCCCGATCCCGCGCAAGCTCCAGATCCTCATGAAACTCAACTTTGGCTGCGGATAACCTGTCCAGACATTCATCGAGATCATGATCACTGGCATATTCGATGCCGAGCGCCCCAATACCTTCTGCGTCGTCCTCAACAATGCCTACGCGCCAGTCATGGTCATCCATTCGATAGCGCCGCTGACCATCCACGACTTCGCCCGAAGCCAGTCCGACAGTCTGTGTCAAAAACCGGTCCCAGCCATCCTGATCGGAAGTTTTGAGAACAAGATAAGTCAGAGAGGCAGGCATTGTGATTCAGGTCCTTTCAATTCCACCGACGTGGAAAGGAATATCTACGCCTAGCAAGGAGATGCGGGTAGAAAGCCTAAGCCTCCTAACCCGCTTGTCCTTCCTTAGTAGCGATAGCCCACAGTCAGGAAATAACGCGCTGGTGGGGTGTAATAGGCCTCGGCGATACCAAAGGCGGCCCGCACATCGAAGCCGCCAACAATCTCGCGCCGATCGGTGAAGTTTTCGGCTGTTGCCTGCACCATCCAGCCGCTGTCCCAATCGATGCCGGCATTGGCATTGAATGTCCAATAGGCATCGGTGCGCAGGATTCCGGCATTGCGAGAGTCGAAATCGACGGCAGCCTTGTAGGCGCTGTCCAGGCGCAGCCGTCCTTGCATCCCGCTGCCGATTTCGCCGTTAAGATTCAGGCCGAGATTGGCAGTCCATTCTGGAGCGTTGGTCAGGTTCAGATGGCTGAGGTCCACGCCGTTCGACAGATATTCGTCATAGCCGCTGTCGAGATAGGCCACCGATCCGTCGATCGTCACGATTGAACCGAGACGGAGCGAAGTTTCCGCCTCGAAGCCGCGCATATGCGATTTACCGCTGTTCTGGACAACCGCGATGATCGTAATGCCGTCTCCGGCAATAGTATTAACCTGCACCTGCTGGTTCTTGTACTTGTTCGTATAGGCCGCCAGGTTGAAGCGAAGTTTGCCGTCGAGCAACGAGCTCTTGAGTCCAGCTTCCCAGCTCGTCAGCTTCTCCGGCTCATAGCCGCCAATTTCTTCAAACTGCGTAGGACGACCGTTGAAGCCGCCGCTACGAAATCCCTTGGAATAGGTTGCGTAAAGCAGAACGTCCGGTGTTGCCTGAAAGCTCAGCGTTGCCTTGGGCGTGAAGGAATCCCAGCTATCGTTCAGCGTATATTCTGGCGCCTGGGGGATAAGCGGCACGTTCTGGTCGGTCCGCAGGCCTTTCTGGAAGAACCGCTTTTTCTCATGAGTGAAGCGGCCGCCCAGATCGAGCGAAATCTGCTCGGTTAGCTTGACCGTTGCATTGCCGAAAACTGCGTAGTTCTTTGTGGTCTGCCGATTGTCGAAATCAAGATTGACGTCGAACAATGGCGCAGCCGCCGCAGGGAAGCCAATGAAGCCGAGAAACCCCGGGAAGCCGGGATGAAGGGTCAGCCCCGGGACAACGTGCAGCGTGGTGTGGTCGAGGCTGCGTTCGCGGAAGAAGTAGAGCCCGGCAAGGACCGACACGCGGTCATCAAGGAACGAATTTTCATATTGCAGCTCCTGCGAGAACTGACGCGAACGCTCATCATGGAAGTCGCCCACATAAGTGGGGTTGATCGAGTTGATGCCGCGGCCGAACAGGGCATCGACATGGCGATAGGCCGTGATCGACTTGATCGACCCTGTGCCCACCGGGATCGATGCGGTCAGAGAGACATTGAAGGCATCTGCATCGTCGAAATTATACGGCGATTCCGCTGCGAACTTGTCGGGATCATCAGTGATTTCACAACAAGGCTCAAAAAACGCGGCTGAGAATCCCGGAAACGGGGCCGTCAGATCATTGGCGATGGTGTTGTGTGGCCGGCCGTTCTGGCGCTGTCTGCGGCCGTCAACTGATAGAATGACATCCGGGCCACCGTCCGGGTTCCAACGCAGCTTCAAACGGCCGGACAGGGCATTTTCGTTGCCCAGGTCGTTGTTGTTGCCAGGTACATCCTGCCAGCCATTGGCGCGCCGGTATATCGCAGAAACGCTGCCAAACAGATCTTCACCCAGCGTGAAGCCAGCAGTCCCGCGGAACCGCGCCGATTTGAAAGATCCTACCCGGACATCAGCATCAAGACTGGAGACGCCATCCGGGTTGCGCGTTACGACATTGACCGCGCCGCCGATCGTGTTCTTGCCGAACAGCGACCCTTGCGGTCCGCGCAGTACTTCGACCCGGTCGATATCATTCAGGCCAAGGTCCGCGCCAAAGCTGCGCGCAACATATATGCCATCGATATAGAGTGCCACGGCAGGATCTGAGGTGACGATGAAGTCGGACTCACCAACGCCGCGAATGAAGGCGTTGAAGCCGCCGCTATTACCGCCGCCGCCACTCGAGAATTTCAGGCCGGGTGTGACCTGCTCCATATCCTTGATGCTTGAAAAACCGCGTTCGGCCAGCATGTCACCGCTAAGCGCCGTGACGGCGACAGGAACCGATTGCAGGGTTTCCTCGCGCAGCCGGGCGGTAACGATAATGTCATAATCGTTGGTCGAATTCTGCGCCGTCTCCGCCGTGTCGGAGTCTGCCTGTGCGAATGATGCAGAACTGACTGCCAAGGCACCGAGCGCAATACCGGCAAGCAGCGGTCGGACAGTTTTGAAATACCCCATCTTAAAGCTCTCCCATTCCAATCCGTTCAACCGGACATTATTAAAATACCATGTTATCAGATGCTTGTCTGAAAACCCTTCAATACTTCTACTCTTACTTCACCGTCTCAGCAGAACCGTTCCTCGCTTGGCACGCCGAGGTAGTGGCCGCCGACTGATATTTCGAGATTGTCTGGATTGTTGGCGAAGTGTGCCCTGCTTGCCATGATGTCCCGCCAAAACGGCAGGACCGTGGACGAATTGTAGATCGCCGCCGAACCAAGAATTTCCATCATGGAGTCAACCACGCGAGCACAGCGCCGCGCGATTGTTGCCGCCTCATACCGGTAGCGCAGTCGCTCGTTCATCGGGATGACACCGGTGGTTTCGGCATGGTTCATCATGGCATTGAAGGATGAGCGCTGCGTATTTCGCATCTCGGCGATTTCGGATTCGACGTGCACGGCGACTCTTGCCGCATTCACGCTGTTGGCCATCACGGCGCCATCAGCAGAGGATACGCGGCTGCGGGCGATTTCCAGGAAAGCATCATAAGCGCCCTGG
>JAHRVR010000150.1 GCA_019090585.1 Sphingomonadaceae bacterium | reverse complement strand
CTGTCCCGTGTGTTTGAGGAAGTGGGCGGCTATGATGAGGTCGTGCTGCTGAAGGACATTCCGTTCCAGTCCCACTGCGAACACCATATGGCGCCGATCATCGGCAAGGCGGCAATCGCATATCTGCCGCGGGACCATGTCGTGGGAATCTCAAAGCTGGCCCGCGTGCTTCATGGTTTTGCGCGGCGGCTGCAGGTGCAGGAACGGCTTACGGCGGAAGTCGCCAATTGCATCTGGGAGCATCTGAAGCCGCGCGGCGTTGCCGTGGTGATCGAGGCGAGCCACAGCTGCATGACTGCTCGGGGTGTGCGCACGCCGGGTGTTGGGATGACCACCAGCCGCATGATGGGCGTATTCCTTGAAGACTCGAAGAGCCGCGAGGAAGTGCTCAAGCTGATGGGGTATTAGAAGCGACTTCGATCCGGGTGGAGCCTCCACCCGGACCGCATCGCAAGCTTGAGCCGGTTTAACGCCTCAGCAGTAGCGCGTTGCCGGGATCAGCGCGCCTGTCACTGCCCCTGAAGCGGGTGAGGCAAGGAACAGCATGACATTGGCAATGGCTTCGGCTGTCACCCATTCGGTGGGATCGGCATCGGGCATGTCCTTGCGGTTGGTCGGCGTGTCGATGATGCTGGGCAGGACGGCATTGACGGTTACGCTGGTGCCGGACAATTCCACGGCAAGCGCCTCGGTCAGCCGGTGGACTCCTGCTTTCGACGCCGCATAAGCGCCCATGCCCATGTCGGCTTTTATGGCGCCGCCTGCGCCCATGTTGATGATCCGGCCTTGCGTGCTGTTCTTGAGTGCGGGCAGCGCCAGCTTGGTGATGGTCGCTGCGGTCATGACATTCATCGCCTGCATCCGCGCCCAACTATCAAGGCTGCCATCCTCCAGCGTTTCCCAGGTGAAACCACCGGCGATGTTGATCAGCACGTCGATGCCGCCATGCGCGGCGGAAACCGTGTCGAGCGCGCCTTGCGTTGCGGCGGCATCGGTCAGGTCAATCCCGCCGATATCAAGCGCTCCTGGTAAATCCGTGGGCGCGCTCTGGGCAAAATCCACCCGCGCAACTTTGTCCCCGCGATCTGAAAATGCCTTTGCCACGGCCTGGCCCAATGCGCCGAAGCCTCCGGTTACGATTACTGACTGCGCCATGTGATCTCCTTGGTTTGGCGGCTTGGTAACCTCGCTATGTCCGCGGAGCAAGTATGGGCTATGTGCGCGGTGCAACTATGGGAGGTGTCGGCCTCTGGAATGGGCGGATGCGATGCCGGCATGAAAAAGCCCTCGCCGGGTTTATCGGCAAGGGCTTTATCGGGTCTCGATTGTCAGGATCAGAGTTGGCCGAGCATATATTCGGCTGAGCTGACCTTGTAATCGCCGGCAGCTTCAATGTTGAGGTGTTCCACATTGCCATCATTGACGACCATCGACCAGCGAGAGCCGCGCTGGCCCAGGCCAAAGCCCGATCCGTCCATGGTCAGTCCCAGCGCTTGGGCCAGATCGCCGTTGCCGTCGCCCAGCATGGTAATGTCATCGCTGCCGTCCGCGCGGTTCCATGCGCCCATCACGAAGGCGTCGTTAACCGCAGTGCAGGCAATCTCGTCGACACCTTTTGCAGAAAGCTCACCGGCTTTTTCGACGTAGCTGGGCAAGTGCTTGGCAGAGCAAGTCGGGGTGAACGCGCCCGGAACGGAAAACAGCGCTACTTTTCTGCCTTTGAAATAATCACTGGTCTGCACGGCTTCCGGGCCGCTTTGGGTCGCCTTCATAACTTTGACGTCCGGAAGTTTGTCTCCAACGGAAATGGTCATGCTCGCATCCTTTTTCTTGCAAGTGAGTCGCAATGAGGGCGTTTATAAACGGCTCGGGCGGGCGAGCAACGGCATTGGCGACAATTTTCCAACCGAGGCTCGGCGATCTTGCCGCGCAACTGATATAAAGAAATCTTTATATTTGCTTCTGCAGATATGGTTGGGTAATGAAGCGCCAGATTTTAGGCCTCCCCATGCACCAGGAGCAGGAGGCGTTTTGCCTATTTGAATCAGGAGAATATTACCGTGGCCACTGCCGTAGACGCCGCACTCGATTACGCCATCGCCGATATTTCGCTTGCCGATTATGGCCGCGCAGAAATCGCGATTGCAGAAACCGAGATGCCTGGCCTGATGGCGCTGCGCGAGGAGTTTGGCGAGACCAAGCCATTGCAGGGCGCGCGCATCACGGGCTCACTGCACATGACCATCCAGACCGCCGTATTGATTGAAACCCTGATCGAACTGGGCGCCGAAGTGCGCTGGGCGACTTGCAACATCTTCTCCACTCAGGATCATGCCGCAGCTGCCATGGCCGCAGCGGGCATCCCGATTTATGCGATCAAGGGTGAGAGCCTTGCTGACTATTGGGATTACGTGGGCCGTATATTTGAATGGTCTGCGCCCGACCAGCCCAACCACACTGCCAACATGATCCTCGACGATGGCGGCGATGCGACGATGTTCGCGCTCTGGGGTGCGCGCGTCGAAGCGGGCGATGAGCTGCCGGAGCCCGAAAATGCCGAGGAAATCGAGTTTCAGCGCGCGCTCAAGGCCTTCGTCAAGGCGCGGCCCGGCTACCTGACGATGTCGGTCGCGCACATCAAGGGCGTGTCGGAAGAGACGACCACAGGCGTCCACCGCCTCTATCACATCGCCAAGGACGGCAAACTGCCGTTCCCGGCCATCAATGTGAACGATTCGGTGACCAAATCGAAATTCGACAACCTCTATGGTTGCCGCGAATCGCTGGTGGATGCGATCCGCCGTGCGACCGATGTCATGCTGGCCGGCAAAGTCGCCTGCGTTGCCGGCTTCGGCGATGTCGGCAAGGGCTCTGCGGCATCGCTGCGCAATGGCGGCGCGCGGGTAATGGTCACTGAAGTCGACCCGATCTGCGCGTTGCAGGCAGCGATGGAAGGCTATGAAGTCGTGACGATGGAAGAAGCGGTTGAACGCTGCGACATCTTCTGCACGGCGACTGGCAACGAATCTGTCATAACCGGCGCGCACATGGAGGCGATGAAGGACAAGGCCATTGTCTGCAACATCGGCCACTTTGATTCGGAGATCCAGATTTCGGCGCTGGACAACTATGAATGGCAGGAAATAAAATCAGGCACGGATCTGGTGACGTTCCCCGATGGCAAGCAGATCATCGTCCTTGCCAAGGGCCGGCTTGTAAATCTGGGCTGCGCAACAGGCCACCCCAGCTTTGTGATGAGTTCATCCTTCACCAATCAGGTGCTGGCGCAAATTGAGCTGTTTACCAAGGCCGCGGACTATGAGAACCGCGTCTATGTGCTGCCCAAGAACCTCGACGAGAAGGTTGCTGCCCTGCACCTGGACAAGCTTGGCGTAAAACTTACCAAGCTGTCTGACCGGCAGGCGCAGTATATTGGCGTCCCGGCTGAAGGTCCGTTCAAACCCGAGCATTATCGTTATTGAGCAGGTCCGTTTTTTCCGGTCGTTTCGCCCGGCATCAACGGGTCGTCGCGTAATGCTGTTCGTAACGGCTCGCAGCCATTGAATTAGCGGGGTTTGCGCCGCATAGCTCGGGCACGATGACACTCGATCCGACTGCCCTTGTTCTGATTGCCCTGCTGCTCGCGGCATGGACCATTGCAGCGGGCGTTGCGATCCTGTCTGCGCGCGCAAGGCAGCGCCGGGCAGATGCGATTCAGCGCAATGCGCGGCGGCTGTCACGCATGATCGACGAATCGCCGGCCTTGCCGATGCTTGTGCGCGCCGATGGCCGGATCGAGGCGTCGCAGCGGCTTGCCCATTGGCTGGGCCTGGAAAATGTGCCCGATTACCTCAGCGAGCTTGATGCCGGGGACAAGGGATTAACCGCGGAGACATTGGACGAGCTGAATGAAGCGGTGCTGCGCGCGCAGAAAACCGCCGTTTCATTCCGTATGGTGGCGACACCGCGGGGTTCGAGCCGGAGCCTGGCATTGCGCGGGCACCTTGCCGATCCTCAGGTTTCGCCAGGCGGTTCAGCACTGGTCTGGGTGTTTGACTTCAGTGACAGCGAGAGCGAGCTGGTTTCACTCAGGGGACAGGCGACACAGGCGCGCGGCGATTTCAATGCGCTCGTCTCGCTGATCGAAGCCGCGCCGATGCCAATGTGGTTTCGCGCTGCCGATGGCGCCTTGCGGCTCGTCAACTCGGCTTATGTTTCCGCTGTCGGCGGGGAAAGCGCCGAGGCTGTGGTCGAGGCGGGCACCGAGCTGGTCGAAACCGTCGATGGGTCGAGCGCGCGCCAGATTGCCGTGCAGGCCGCGCAGCAGGACATCGCTCTGGAGCGGATTGCAGCCATTACGATTGACGGCCAGAGGCGGTCCTTCCGCGTGAGTGACTTGCCGCTCGGTGAAGAGGGCATTGCCGGTTATGCGGTCGACATCGAAGACCTTGAGGAGCTGAACCGGTCATTCCGCGCTTTCCGCGAAGCCCAGCGCTCAATGATCGATCAGCTTTCCGCAGGCGTTGCGCAATTCGATTCGCAAAGGCGGCTGACATTCGCCAACCAGCCTTTCCAGCGGATATTCGGGCTTGAGCCTGCCGATCTGACCGATCCCTTGCCGGTCGATCGATTCCTCGATTCGGCCCATGACGCTGGCCGGACACCGGAGGTCCGCGACTTCCCGTCCTGGCGGCGCGAAAAACTGGACTGGTTTGCCGCCAGCGAGAGTCAGGAAGAGGCATGGGCTCTGCCCGATGGTTCGCACTTTCGCATAATCGCCCATCCACTCCCCGATGGTGGGTTGCTGCTGATTGCCGAGGACAGGACCGAGCAACTCAGGCTCTCGGCGATACGTGATACGCTGCTGCGCACCAGAACTGCGACGTTTGACAGTCTGTTCGAATCGGTTGCCGTGTTTGCGCCCGATGGCCGGTTGCAACTGTGGAACAGGCGCTTTGCCTCGGACTGGGGGCTGGAAAGCGAACAGCTCGATACGCACCCGCATATCGAGGAATTGCTCAAGACGATTGGCCCGCGCCTTACCCGGCCGCAGCAGGCAAAAAGCGTTGGCGATGTTGTTCGCGCCGCGACGCTCGATCGCAAGCAGACTGGTGGACGGCTCGGCCTTGAGGACGGTCGCACACTGGAATTTGCAGGTATGCCGCTGCCCGACGGCAATGGGTTGCTCATCGTGCTTGATATTACGGACAGTCAGAAAGCCGAAGAAGCCCTGCGTGAACGCAATGCCGCGCTGATGGAAGCCGATGTCGTCAAGACGCGGTTCCTTGCGAATATGAGCTATGAATTGCGAACGCCGCTCACTTCGATCGGTGGATTCGCCGAACTGCTTCAGGCCGGGGTTGGCGGTGATCTGTCCGATGACGGGCGCGAATATATCACCGCGATTCTGTCCTCGGTGGAGCGGCTTAGCGAGCAGATCGAAAGCCTGCTCGACCTTTCGCAAAGCGAGGCTGGGCTGCTTCCGCTGGCGCAAGAAGAACTGGACTTGCTGCCCTTTGCGACAGGACTGGCCGATGAGCGGGCAGAGCGGATCAAAAAGGGCGGGCTGACATTTGAATTGCAGGGAGACGAGGCGCTTGGCACGATCATGGCGGATCGGCGGCGCTTGTCCCGTGCGGTGGGTCATCTGTTGGACAACGCCATTGGCGCTACGCCTGAAGGCGGGCGAATCCTGCTCAAGCTCTCGCGTGAACGGCTCAAGGGCAAGGATTGGGCGCGCATCGTTGTGTCTGACAGTGGATCGGGCATGGATGCCGCCGCTCTGGCCCGTGCAATCGGGGGGGTGAGCACAGGCGCCGAAGGCAAGATGATCGAGCGCCGCCAGGGAATTGGCTTGCCGCTGGCCCGGCAGATCGTCGAAGCGCATGGTGGTACGCTGCAGGTCCTGTCCGAGCCGGGGCAGGGAACCGCGGCAATCGTCGATTTGCCCTGATGGCTCTTGCTCCACCTGTGAAGCTTCCCTTGCCGGATCTCGGCGCGATGGAGCGGTTTGGCCGGGCGATTGCCGGGCGCTTGCAAGTCGGCGACGTCGTTGCTCTTTCTGGCGGATTGGGAGCGGGGAAGACCACTTTGGCCCGCGCGATCATTTCCGCGCTTGGTTATGAGGGCGAAGTTCCATCGCCCAGCTTTTCGATTGTCGAACTGTACGAGCCACCGGCTTTGCGGCTTGCGCTGGCACATGCCGATTTCTATCGTCTCGAAAGGCCGGAGGAGACTGAGGAAATCGGCCTGGACGATTACCGTCAGGGTGCCGCGCTGCTTGCAGAATGGCCGGAACACGCTGGCGGTTTCGATCATGAGCCGGGCTGCCTTTCAATCACGCTGGAAATTGCGGATGAAGGCAGAAAGGCCATTGTCGAGGCGGGCCAGGATTGGCATGTCCGGTTGCCATGTCCATGAAAGCTCCAACTGGTGTCGACACTTTCCTTGAAGCGGCGGGCTGGGCCGGTGCCAAACTAAAGGCGTTGGACGGCGATGCGTCTTTCCGCCGCTATTTTCGGGTAAAACGTTTTGGTTCGTCGGCCATGCTGATGGATGCGCCGCCGCCGCAGG
>JAHRVR010000149.1 GCA_019090585.1 Sphingomonadaceae bacterium | reverse complement strand
TGTTTCTGGGTGGTCAGGACACGGTTGCATCGATGATGGGTTTTTCGATGTGGCGGCTTGCCGAGCGGCCCGAGTTGCAGCACCGGCTGAAGGAAGATCCGGCGATTGTCCCCGCCGCGGTGGAGGAACTTCTGCGCCGCCATGGTCTATCGATAACGGCCCGGCTGATCATGGAGGACATTGAACGCAAAGGTGCAAGTCTCAAGGCAGATGACATGATCCTTGTCGTCAATCCGCTCTCGGGAGTTGATCCAAGGACCTGCGAGAATCCGCTCACGGTGGATTTTGACCGTGGCCCTGTAGCGCACAACAGCATGGGCAATGGTCCGCACAAATGTGTGGGCCAGCATCTTGCCCGCATGGAGATGCAGATCTTTCTTGAGGAATGGTCTCAGCGTATGCCGGTCGTGTCACTCGATACAGATGCGCCGCCGCCATCTTCCCATTCTGGCGGTGTGATCGGACTCAACCGCCTGAATTTGCGGTGGGATACGTGACTTTGCCCACTTGATCGAAGGTTTCATACGAGTAGCGGGCCTCGCCGTTCGCTTGACGCACGTCTCATCGAGATGGCCGCACCAGTATCGGACGGCGCGCATTGCTCCGGTGCCTATCTCGGCATCTTGCCATCTGGTGCAATTGGTTTGACAGTGCAACAGGTTTCAGCGGTTGCAGGGAGAGGGCATGCCAGATGATTTCGTGAACGAGCGATCAGGGCCATTCGGTTTGCTGCTCTTGCGCATCTATGCAGTGGTTGTGGCTTTGCTCGGCGCGGCGATGCTCTTGGGCGGCATCTGGCTACTGATGCTCGGCGGCTCGCCCTACTACGCCTTGGCCGGAGCCATCATCGTTATAGCGGCCGTTCAACTGGTCCGGCGCAAGAGAAGCGGGGCATGGCTCTTTGGCGCGGCAGTGGCCCTTACGATGGCCTGGGCGGTCTACGAGGTGGGATTTGACGGCTGGGCCCTTATGCCCCGTTTGCTTGCCTTGCTGGCCCTTGGCTCATGGTTGCTGATGCCGTGGACACAGCGAGCCTTGATGGGCGGCTCGTTCTGGTCGGGCCGGTCCTGGGGAGCGGCGGCGGTGATAGTGGGCGCTGCCGGTCTATCCCTTGCGATCGGCCTGTCGCTCCATGTTCTGATCGTAAAGCCCGGCCTTTCACCCGATCCACGCTTTCAGGCTGGGCTTGGAGCATTCCCCCAAGCGAAGGCTTCGTCTGCTGAGCATGTGGGCGGGGGCGTAAAGCGCGATTGGCCTGAGTTTGGCGGGGACGCTGGTGGATCGCGATTTAGCGCGCTGGACCAGATCTCGGCGGAGAATGTGACCCGGCTGGAAGTGGCATGGACTGCCGATGTTGGCACATTGCCCGGCTCCTCTACGCATCCCATCAAGGTCGGGAGCACTCTGTACACCTGCAACAACAGGAACGAGGTTTTCGCGCTCGATGCGGTCACCGGCGAGCACAAGTGGAGCCACGATGCGTCCAACGGATATGGCGGCAGTTGCCGGGGCGTATCGTTCTATGAAGTTCCCGGCGGCGTGGGCCTCTGCTCAACCCGCATCCTGACAGCCACCAATTCGGCGCAACTTCGCGCGCTTGATGCCGGGACGGGCAAGTTGTGCCAGGACTTTGGTGAAAGCGGCATTGTCGATCTGACGGTCGGCATGGGTGATGCGGCGGGCAACGTGGTCGGCGGCTATTACCGCGTGCGGGGTGTGCCAACGATTGTGCGCGGCAAGGCGATTATCGGAGGCTGGATCAGCGACAATCAGTATTGGGGGCAAGCATCGGGCGTAGTCCGGGCCTTCGACGCCATAACCGGCGAGCTTAGCTGGGCCTGGGACATGGGGCGTCCCGACCGGTCCGGTGCGCCGCCAGATGGTGAGCACTACACCCATTCCACGCCAAACAGCTGGGCGCCGATGTCTGCCGATGAAGAGCTGGGATACGTCTTCGTCCCGACCGGAAATGCCCCGCCAGACTTTTTCGGCGGAAACCGGCGGGAATTTGACGAGCAATATTCCTCGTCCGTGGTCGCCCTGTCGGCCCAGAGCGGGAAAGTCGTTTGGTCATTCCAGACGAGGCACCACGACCTTTGGGACCATGACGTCGCATCGCAGCCCACGCTTGTCGATCTGCCCGGCGGCGATGGCGGGACGCGCAAGGCGCTTGTTCAACCGACCAAGCAGGGCGAGGTGTTCGTCATCGACCGGGAAACTGGCGAGGCGATATTCGACGTCGTTGAAAGGCCGGTTCCGCAACAAGGGAGGGTGCCGGAGGAACGGCTGTCTCCCACGCAACCTTTTTCGGAAAAGTTGCCATCCTTTCGCGGGCATTATTTGCGCGAGGCGGACATGTGGGGGATTTCGCCGCTTGACCAGCTGATGTGCCGAATAGCCTTCAGGAAGGCGCGGTACGAAGGGCCCAATACACCGCCCGGACTGACGCCCTCGATTGTATATCCAAGCACGTTCGGCGCGCTGAACTGGGGCAGTGTCTCGGTGGACCCGCTGCACAAGGTCATGATCGTGAATTCGACCCGGATGGCGACGCTTGTCCGGATGATCCCGCGCGCGAAGGCAGACCAACTTGGCGTGCGCCGACTGGGCGAATTTGCAAGCGACAGGGATGTAGTCAATCCGATCGTGCCTATGGAAAATACGCCTTACGCGCTTGAAAAATCTTTCTGGGTCACAAAGCTTGGGATGCCGTGCATCGCACCGCCATACGGTTTCATCAGCGCGGTCGATCTGAACAGCGGCAAGCTTTTGTGGAGCAAGCGCTTCGGCACGGCACGAGGGAATGGTCCTGCGGGGATGAAATTCCCCTTTGCGATTCCCATTGGAACGCCAAATCATGGCGGATCGTTGATTACGGGCAGCGGCCTCGTCTTCATCGGCGCCACGCCGGACGGCTTTCTTCATGCGTATGACCTTCGATCGGGCGATCTTCTCTGGAAAGCGCAGCTTCCCGGCGGAGGCAACGCGCTGCCCATTAGTTATGAGGTGGCAGGCAGGCAGTATATCGTCATCATGGCCGGTGGCTCTCTTGCTATCGGAGCGAATACCTCGACGAAACTGGTGGCCTTTGCCCTGCCCTGAGTTGTGGTATGGACAGCGCAGTATAGTTCTGCATGATCGAAGCAAACCCAATGGGAGGGATTATGGCAACCGATCAGACGAAAGATATCGAAGCTGCGGCTATCGCCCACGATTTAACCGGCCGTGTCGCGGTGGTGACCGGCGCGGCTGGTGGCATCGGTGCTGCCACGGCCCGGCTCTTGGCCCGCGCCGGTGCTCAGGTCATCGGCGTGGATGCCAATCCTGCGATTGCGGATCTGGACGAACCGGGCTGCTTCGCAGAAGTGCTGGACGTGACCAGTCAGAAAGCGGTTGAGGCGCTCATCGAACGCACGGTTGAGCGGTTTGGCCGGCTCGACATCATGGTGAACAACGCTGCTGTCATTTCGAACAATGTTGTTGCCGATCTGGAAGAGGCGGAGCTCGACAGGATCATCTCTGTTAATCTCAAGGGCGTGTTCTTCGGATGCAAAGCCGCTGCTGCTGTGATGACCAGGCAAGGCGGGGGAGCAATCATCAATCTGGCGTCCGACGCGATCCACGTCGCAAGCCCCCCCGTCGTCGCCTATGCCATGACCAAAGCGGCTGTAGCGCAATTGACCAAGTGCCTGGCGATGGAAGTAGGGCCATCGAATGTTCGCGTGAACGCGGTTGCGCCGGGGTTCATCGAAACCCCGATGACTTCGCGGCATTTCACGTCGGACGATGGCGCGGTCGATCAAGACAAACGCAAAGAGGTGATCGGCAGTTTTACGCAAGGCAAAGTGATCAATCATATCGGCCAGCCGGTCGACATCGCACACACCATCCTTTTCCTGGCATCGGATGCCTCACGCAACATGACGGGCCAGATCATCCGGTCCAACGGCGGCGGAACGATGCCATAGTGAACGCAAGGCGCGATATGCGTGGCAAGCGCGAAATTGCAGGTAAACTGTCTATCTAGCGGCTGGTCCGGAAGGCCGGTCAGTCCATTGGGAGAGCCGAGGCGTGCGGGCCATTGTAATGGACGAGCAAAGTGGTTTCGCTCTGGCCGATGTGAGCGAGCCGCAAATGAATCGGTCGAGCTTGCTGGTTGATGTCAGGGCGGTATCGATAAACAGGGGTGAAGTGATCCGTGCCCGCGCCGCCGGGGCAGATTTTCGTCCCGGATGGGATTTTTCCGGCGTTGTTCTGGACAAGTCGACCGATGCCGGGCCTGCGGTGGGCGCGCGTGTCGCTGGTTATGTGCCTGCAGGGGCGTGGGCTGAGAAGCTTGTCATATCTGCGCGGCAGGTTGCGCAGATTCCTGAAGGCATCGATTTCAACCGTGCCGCGTCGGTGCCGGTGGCCGGACTCACGGCGCTGGGCGCGATCGATGCGGGGGGCAATCTTGTCGGGCGCAAAGTTCTCGTAACGGGCGCGACGGGCGGCGTCGGATCGTTCGCGGTGCATCTGGCATCGCTGTCGGGCGCTCTGGTCACGGCCGCGGTAAGGCGCTCTGACAAAGAATGCCGCGGCATGTTTCCCAAAGGCACGCAGATCGTTTCCACGCGCGGCGGGCTTGGCAGCGTGGAGCAGCATGGGGCTTTTGATCTGATTGTTGAAACTTTGGGCGGAAAGACGCTTGGCCAGGCGATGACGATGCTGGTTCACGCTGGTAAATGCGTGACACTGGGTGTGACGGATCAGGCAGAGACAACTTTCGATGCCGAACAGTTCTTTATGACCGGGACCGCATCGCTGGAAGGTTTTGTCTTGTTCCGGGACCGCAAGACGACCCCTGCTGAAGGTATGACCCGGCTGTTTCAGCTGATGGCGGCAGGCGGGCTGGACATAAAGATCGGTCTTATCGAGCCTTGGGAAAATGTCGAAGCCGTTGCGCAAAAGCTGATCGCGCGCGAGTTTCTTGGCAAAGCGGTGCTTACTTTCGGCGAAAAATCCGGGCCGTGACATCCGCACGGGCTCAAGATCTTCCCGGCCTTTCACGCGGCATTGCGCGGGTGCTTCGCGAGGGCGGCGAGGCTGCTGCGCTTGAATATGCCGGGCGTTGGCACAGTTGGGCGGCGCTATGTGCCATGGCCGACCAGCTTTCACAGATCATCGATACCCAATGCCCCGGCGAAATTCGGATCGGCCTTGTTGCGCGGAACAAGCCTGTCGTGCTTGCGGCCATGCTTGGCCTGATCGCGCGCGGCATTACCGTGGTGATGATCCACGGGGGACAAAGGCCGGAGCGCCTTGCCAAAGAAATAGCAGAGCTGAACCTTGCGGCCATCGCGGCGGAAGTGGGGTTTTGGCAGGATTCGGTGCGGGCAGCGGCGTTGCAAGCCGGCACTTTGCAGATTGCTTTGCCCGATGCGCTGGACGGATCTATCGAAGCGATCACTCATGGGGGCAAGCGCGATCCGGTGGCGGCCAATCCGGCCGTCGCGCTTGAACTGCTCAGCAGTGGCACCACTGGCCCGCCCAAGCGCATCCCTATTCTGTGGCGCACTTTGGAAATGGCGCTTGGAACTGCACATGGAACCGCGCTGTCAGGCGGCGGAAAGCTGGCGCTTTCGGGTAAGGACCTGCCTCCGGCAATCTCGGGCTTGTCACTGGGCAACATCGGCGGCGTGTACATGATGCTGCCTTCCGTCCTGATCGGCCAGAGGATCGTGATGCTCGACAAATTTTCGGTCGATCCGTGGGTTCGCGCGGTCAGGGTGTTCAGGCCGGCAATTCTGTCGGTTCAGCCGGCTGGTTTGCGCATGATTCTGGACGCGGGGGTGCCGCAAGAAGCCCTGTCGTCGCTCAAGACCATCGTTTCGGGCGCCTCGAAGCTCGATCCCGACCTGCAGGATGAGTTTGAGCGGTGCTATGGCGTTCGCGTGTTCGGCGCTTATGGCGCGACCGAGACTTGCGGGTCCATCATCGTGTGGACCGACGAGCTCTATGACCGCTACAGGCATGAGAAGCGCGCAAGTGTCGGCAGGCCAGTGCCGGGTGTTGAGGTGCGCATCGTCGATCCGGCAACCGGCAAGGAAGCGCAGATCGGCAAGACCGGTCTGTTGCATGCCCGGGTTGACCGTGTCGGGCCGGACTGGATCGAAACCACCGACCTTGCCCATGTCGATGAGGATGGGTTCGTTTATATTGACGGCAGAGCCGACAATGCGATCGATCGGGGTGGTTACTCTGTGCCCCCGGATTACGTCGCGGATGCTCTGCGGCGTCATCCGGCGGTTCGGGATGCAAGTGTCGTTGGCCTGCCAGATGCCAGACTCGGTCAGGTGCCCGTGGCCGCGGTCGAACTTGTGAACGGGGCGCCATCGCCGACGGAAGACGAATTGATCGCTTTCGCAGGTGAGCACCTCTTGTCCTATCAGGTCCCCGCACGGATCATCCGCGTGGACGAATTGCCGCGAAATGCTTCGCTCAAAGTGATGGTGCCGCAAGTCCTCGAGCTATTCGACAGCACTTAGGAATTTCTCGGGATGTCGTTCCGGCAATACGTCGGTTGGGCAAGTGGGATGCGCTGATTGCCGAGTTTGTCGACCCGGACGGAATTTTGCTGCAAGTGCTTTTGACGATAGACGAGGAAGGCAAGACCTTGAGCGATTCCCATCAGAAAGCCCCTTCCGAATCGGGCGTCCCGGCGGCGGAAGGAGACTCCGATCTTCCAGACTGGTTCGTTGAGGCGCGTGGCCGCGCGAATGGCCGTTATGGCTCGGTCGAGCATGATGGATGCCGGATCGCCTACCAGACATGGGGCAGGGCTGGATCGCCGCCTCTGCTCATGCTGCACGGTGCGGGTGCCAGTTCGGAATGGTGGGAAGCGACCGCCTTGTTTCTGGCGGATCGCTTTCACATCGTCGCGCCCAGTGTTTCCGGAGTGGGTCGCTCACAGTGGCGTGACAGCTACAGGATCGAGCAATCTGTCGAAGAAGCTTTGGCCTGCGCTGTTGCAGGCGGCGTAGCCGGGTCAGGTATTCGCCCGATATGTGTTGCCCACAGTTTTGGGAGCGAGGTGGGCGTACGCCTTGCCGTTGATCCCGCGCGGCCCATTTCGCAGCTGATCCTGGTCGATAGCATTCTGGGGTTTGACGGCTCGGACGAACCAGCCTTCGCGGAACGCGAAAGACAATTCTACCCCTCGCTCGATGACGCGGCACGACGATTTTCGACCCTGCCTCGCGATGATTACGGCCCCAAATTCTTGCGCCGTCATGTCGCTCGCCAGTCGCTCGAACGCGTAACTTTGCCATCTGGGGAACAGCTTTGGAGCTGGCGGGCCGATCCGAACGTTATGACAAGGCTGGTCTGCGCGCCGGTGTTCGATCGGATCGGCGATGCGCAGTGCCTTGTGGATTTTATCTATGGTGAACAATCAAGCATGAACTCAGCGGAACTGCGCGAGCAGCACGCAAAAGCCGTCAATTGCGATGCGACCTTTTTTGGGATCGAAGATGCCGGACATCACATTCCGGTCGACCAGCCTGAGAAACTGGCCTTGGGCATTCGGCATCTGGCCGCTCTGCGAAAATAAGCTGGGTCTTGAGGAAATGGTCAAGCGCGCGGCTAAGGCCGGGCCCACTCCAGCGCCGGGCAACATGCCTTTGCGCATGAAGATACTCGCGCCGATTCCTGTTGCCGCCTGTTCACTGATATGTTGCACGAGATTGCAGAAGCCTTTAGTTGCGGCGTCGGGAGAACTGCGATGATGGAGGCGGCATCCGCAGTTGAAGGTCTTGCTCTGTTCGCCTTGGGTATTTCGGGGAGACGACTGCTGTGGTGACTAATTCTAAGTCCGATATTTTCATGGTCTTTGTTGAAGGTAAGGCCGGAGTTGAGGATGCCTATGCGGAATGGTTTGGCGGAAGCCACATGACCGACATGGAAAATCTGCCGGGCGTCGGATCGGCAAATGCCTTTCGCATGTCGGCATTGGATGGCGGGACATGTCCGACTGAATTGTGCGCGCTCTACGAGACCGATAACGGCGGCCAACTGCTTCGCACGATTGGAAAGAGCAAGGGTACCGACGCGCTCCCGCATTCAGAGCTGCAGGGACAAATGACCTGGCGAATGCTGCAAACGCTCGATCGCTCTGGTCCGGGCGGCCTTGCCGATCCAAAGGCTTCTGTCCTGATCTGTATGTTCGCTGGCGAATGGGACGCTGAAGCTGAGAGCCGGTTGTGGGCATGGCTTGGCGATTGCGACCTGCCAATCATTGAGGCGCGGCAAACCCAGATCAGCCCGGTCCAGCCATCGCGAGGCCGGGAATTTGAAGGCATATTGCTTCTGACCCTTCCTGCCGACGCCGATGTGGCTGCTATCGCCGCAGCGGTAAAAGATCAAAGGAATGCCGCGTCGTCGCTAATCCTGTTGGCTAACCCGATCTGATTGCCCGCCGCGACCGATGAGGCCGTTCATCGCTGGAACTGCGACTTTTCCTTTCCCGGTGGAACACCGAGGCGGGGCAGGACAGTTATGTCCGGGGCGCAGGTGTTTTTGTTGAACAAGCCTGAGGCACTTAAGCTGACCGATTGACCGCTGACCTGATGATGGTCATTCGCTGAATGAAGCGGCCTGCGTGACAACGCGGATCATAAGTAATCCAGCGTTCTGGTCTCCGTAGAGAAGGGCTTCCGGCAATACGAGAACGCACGCAACGATTCGTGCGCAAGGTATCATGCAGCCGAAGGTGCGTTGAACGCGGGTGACCTTGAAACCGCAGGGCCGTGGTGTCGCCGATTGCGCAAACCTGGGGCGATGATTGGCCATCACTTCAAGCGAGCGATCGCGTGATTGGTCTTTCGAATCGTATTGTGACCCGCGCTCACCGCTGATCCAATAGTTTTTGGAAAAGCACAGCCATTCCAACGTGTTCTGGCGATGGAACGAGCGGCATGATGTGCCTCGTTCACTGCTGTCTGAAGATTGCGCGGCGCATGTGTATCGCCAATTATTGCCATGCCTTAATTGCGCTTATGTAGAAACTCGGCACAAGCTTGCCATGGAGGAGTGAAGTAGAGTACCATCAAGCTCGATTATGAGGCGTTTCTCAGTGAACTGTTCTGTCTGGCAATAACGAGCCCGGCCCGTACTTGCCTGAATAATTCATACTTCTGCTCGACGCCGTACATGGTCGATAGAGAGAGGAGGGTGTTCTATGGCCGTCGCTCAATATGCCGAAAAGGCAGACGTCCGACAAGAAATTCCTATACGTGATATAGGCTTGCATGATTTACGGGTTGCACTGTCGCAAGGGTGGGAAGACTTTATCGACAGGCGCGGGGACCTTATTCTTATTGGTGCAATATATCCCGTTGCAGTCCTGTTTGCATTTTTATTTGCGTTCAAGATTTCGATTCTTCCGATCATATTTCCCCTGTTTGCGGGATCGGCATTACTGGGGCCAATCGTTGCAACCGGTTACTATGAAATCGCACGGCGCCGCGAGCGCGGCATTGATGCGCGATGGAGCCATTTCTTCGATGTCTTGAAAGGTCCGTCAGGCTTTGCGATTTTCAGTTTGGCGACCGTATTCTTTCTGTTGTTTGTCGTGTGGGTTATGGTTGCATTCGCAATCTATGCGACCACTATGGGCAATCTGCCGCCCGAACAGGTCCGGACGGCGGGTGACTTCATCGCAGCGATATTTAGCACGAGTGAGGGTTCCAGAATGCTCGTGATCGGCAATCTGGCCGGGGCCGGATTTGCAATCGTAGCGTTGGGTCTCAGCTTGGTTTCTTTTCCGATGTTGGTCGACAAACCCGTGAGATTGTCGACTGCCTTGCGCACCTCAGTTCGCGTTGCTTTGAAAAACCCGATGACGACTTTGGTTTGGGGTGTGATTGTCGTCGCGCTCCTTATCCTTGGGGCGCTTCCGGCTCTGGTTGGCCTGGCAGTTGTCTTGCCTGTTCTGGGCTATTCCACATGGCACCTTTATACCCGCGCGGTTGAGCGCTGAGCCGAATCTTCTGGCTGCGGGAATGAACTACGGGCCCCTCGATAATCCGAGGGGCCCGCTTTATTTGTCAGGTGGACCGGCCATGGCCGGGTGCCCGGCTCTCTATTGGGCCACCTCGGCGTCAGCCACGTCTTCCGCTGGAGGTTGCGGTTGCGGAAAGGGCGGCGGATTTGCACCCAGCGTCGCGAGATATTTGATCACGGCGGCGCGATCCTCTGGTCGGCGCAACCCGGCAAAGGTCATCTTGGTTCCAGGCATGGATCGAGCTGGCGAGGCCAAATATTCGAACAGATATTCGTAAGTCCATCCGCCCGGCTGAGCGTTCATAGCGCCGGAATAGGAGAAGCCCTGTTTGCCGCCAATATCCCGGCCAACAACGTTCCAAAGGTTCGGGCCGATGCGGTCCGGGCCGCCGGATGTAAAGTCATGGCAGCTGACACAGGCGCGGGCTTTGCCTTCACCCTCTGCCGCAGTGGCGTTGGCAAGCAGTGTGCCCAGATCAGGCGGCGTTTCTGCTTTTGCAGGACCAGCTGCACTCGCGGTGGGGCGGGGCACCGTGCCCTTTGTATCGTTCAGGTGCGCCATCATTCGGTTTCTTACGCCGGGATCATCCAGATTGCTCGGCCAGCCTCGTTGAATCGAGGCCAGATCGACCGGAGCAATATCCTCATCGGGAGTATAGGCCACCCTGCTCGGATGATCTTCAGGCGAAAACTGCTCTACCACCCAATCTATGCTCCAGATCAGGGCGATGCATCCAACGACGCTGACGCTGGCGAGAAACCATCGTGTTCCGTTCATCATTAACCCTCACCGCCAAGAAAAATCGCTCGGGTCCAGAATATGTAATCAGACTCGTAGATCATGATGCGCACCAGCACGAGCAAGATGAGCGGTGGCACCAGGATCGCATAGGCCAGAGACAGTCGCTCCCAGGCCATATGCATGAAGAACGTCACGATCAGACCTGCCTTGAGCATCATGAAGATGATGATCAGGAGCCAGCGCAGGATACCCTGGGCTTCAAAATAGTCGACAGCATAAGACAGTGCGCTGAGGATGAAGAGGTAGCCCCAAACCTTCAGGTAAAGGCTGATTGGGTGATGCTCTTCATTATCGTGCGCAGTCTCGACCGGATTAACGGACGATGCGTCGTGGCTCATGCCTTCTGCTCCCTCACCAAAGATAGAAGAATGCGAAAATGAATACCCAGACCAGGTCGACGAAGTGCCAGTACAGGCCGGCAATCTCTACTGCCGAGTAGTCTCCGCTTCTCTCATAATCGCCTCGCGCAACCTTCCGGGCGACGATCAGCAGCAATATAACGCCGCAAGTCACGTGAAAGCCGTGGAAGCCCGTTATCATGAAGAAACTTGCGCCGAACTGCGGTGCGCCCATCGGATTGCCCCATGGCCGAACGCCTTCCTCAATTATAAGCTTGCTCCATTCGAAGGCCTGCATGCCCACGAAAGTTGCACCAAACAGGGCGGTCAGGACCATCAGAATGGCTGTTTTCTTGCGGTCGCGCCGATATCCGAAGTTCACCGCCATCGCCATTGTGCCACTGGAACTAATCAGCACGAATGTCATGATTGCGATAAGGATAAGCGGGATCGGCTCTCCGCCGAAACTGAGTGCGAACACCTCGGCGGCATTCGGCCAAGGCAAAGTCGCCGAGATGCGCATCGTCATGTAGGCGGTGAGGAAGCAGGAAAAGATGAACGTGTCGCTGAGCAGGAATATCCACATCATCACCTTTCCCCAATTGGTTTGGCGAAAGACTTCCTGATCGGCCGACCAGTCTTCTGCGACTTCGCGCATCCCCGCCATCACATCATCGGCTTTGGCGTTCTGAGCTATGGCTTGCGACATACCAAATTCACCCCGTTTCAGACATCAGGTTGCGACGAGAAGGGCCACCAGAAGCAGCCATACGAGAAAGAAGAAATGCCAGTATATGGCACATAGTCCGACATTGCGCCGAACACGCGCTTCGTTGGACTGGCTGCTCATGAGGCCAATTGTGCGGCCACATGCGTAGAGGCCGCCGGCAAGATGCAGGCCGTGCGCCCCTGTCAGCAAATAGAAGAACGCGTTGGCCGGGTTGCTTGCAAGGAGAAATCCATGCGCCTGAAAATGCCGCCAGAGAAGGAGCTG
>JAHRVR010000148.1 GCA_019090585.1 Sphingomonadaceae bacterium | reverse complement strand
TCGGTTCGACGGGCGTAACCTGCCGGGCCAGCTTCTAATAGCCAGTTCTCCGCATCTCTGACAGAATATGACACATTGTCAAAAATATGACCTGTCCCTATTGCCCAATCCAAAGCTGATCATCACAACTTCAATTTTACGCCGCTCAAGAGAGCCTCTTTGGAATGACCATAATCTCAGTCCATGCCGGATCGACTATCTGCACAACTTTGCTAACTTGCGCTCGGGAAACAACACGCTGAACGCATTGTCCAGAAGTGTAACACTGTACCAATCGAGGGGAGAATCAATGTCTGGAAATGGAAACGATGTCGGCGGACCGCGCCTGGCGGGCCGCCGCATCCTGATCACCGGGGCCGCGTCGGGCATCGGCAAGGCGATCGCTGAGCTGTTCGCCAGCCATGGCGCGAAACTGGCCCTGGTTGATTTCAATGAAGACGGCGTAAGAGCAATTTCAGCCAGTCTGGACGCTGTGCCCTGCCCCTATGATCTCTCCGATGTGGAGAATGTAGAGGCGATGGTGGCAAACGCGGCACGTGAGCTTGGCGGTCTGGACGGCGTCGTCAATTGCGCGGCGCTCGGCTCTGGCAGCCCGATCGAGGAGATGGACCTGTCAACGCTACGCAAGTTCACCGCCATCAATCTTGAAGCACCCTATATGATCTGCAAGGCAGCGCTGCCGCTGATGAGAGCCGCCGGTGGCGGGACGATTGTCAACATCGCCTCGGGACAAGGACTGCTGCCCAATGCGCCAAACAACACCGCCTATGCGGCAACCAAGGGCGGGTTGATCGCATTCAGCAAGAACCTCGCGGTTGAAGCTGCACCAAGCGTCCGGGTCAATGCGGTCTGTCCGGGCGTGACCAACACGCCGATGGCGGCTTTTACGTTCGCGGACTATGACAACCCGTCGGACGCGCCCTTCGTGCAGCAATATGCTCTGAAACGAGTCGCCGAACCGATTGAGATCGCCAATTCCGTGCTCTTCCTGAGTTCAGGCGAATCCTCATACATCACGGGCTCCGCCCTCGCGGTGGATGGGGGAAGGTGCTTCCACTAATCAGAGGCGCATAAGCATCGGCCTGCAGGCGGGCGAGGTCATGCACATCGTGCACCCTCGTCCCGTCATAGCCGCAAACTGCAAAAAAGGCTGCTGCGCGTCATTCCTGATCAGGTTCAGAACCTAATCCTGGCTCCTGCGACGGCGCCTTGGGCGCTTGGCTTCCTTTCAATCAAACCTGGCCCAATCCATGCGCCGCGATCAGACTGCCCGCCGACAAGATCTAGAACCCTCGAAGGACGATTTCCTCGATTATCGTATCGCGAGGCGCTGTGACCGCATGCACGATCGACGCGGCAATATCGGCAGGTTTTGACCCGGGGAACACGAAAGTCTTTTCCATTCCTGCATTTGCAAGGGCTTCGCCATATCTGCGCGCGGACTCTTCATCCGGGACATCAAGCGCGGTGTTCGTGACGACACCGATCTGGACGTTCAACACACGAATATTCTGCCCGCGATACTCATTGCGCAGCCCGCGCGCCAAAGTTTCGAGCCCGCCTTTTGCCGCGCCATAGACGATCATCAATGGTTGCGGCGTCAGCACCGATTGCGTCGAGATATTGACGATGTCCCCGCCGCCAGCCTTTTTCATTTGGCCTATCGCTTCGCGCGTGCAGAACATCGGCGCGATCAGGCTCTGGTTGACGACATCGACGATCTGGCTGTCCTGTGCCTCGTCGAAGGGAAATGCGGCATAGCTTGCAGCATTGTTGACCAGCACGTCGAGCTGGCCAAATGCTTCGGCAACTTTCGCAAAGGCACCGCGAACCGAATCAGGAACGATCAGATCGCAAACGACCGGTAGGCATTCCCCCTCACACAGACTGGCTGTCGCCTCGAGCTTGGACAAAGTCCGGCCCAGAACCGCGACACGGTATCCTGCCTTGCTAAGTGCAATAGCGATGCCCTGACCAAGCCCCTGCCCCCCGCCGGTGACGATCGCGACTTTTGCATTACCGGTCATGGAGAAACTCCCTTGGGTTTTGCATCGGTCTTGAAATGCGGCATCACTTCGCTGGCAAAGGTCTCTACCGCGTCGCAGATCTTTGAGTTTTCCGCGCCGCCCTGGGCGATCTCCAGCATGATGTAATCAAGCCCGTACACTTCCTGATAATGCGAAATCTTGTCGACAAGCGCCTGCGGACAGCCGAGCAGCAACTGGCCGTTGGCGTTCAGGTCCAGCGATTCGACCGTGTTGTAATAGTTGTAAATCGGGTTCGCATCGGTTGTCCCGCCAAGCTTCGCGAAATGGCGGTAATAATTGTTGGCGAAAGCCCCGCCCTCGCGCAGCGCGGTTTCGTGATCCTTGTGGCAATACATCTGGGTTATCGCCATGACCTCGCGCTGGGCGGGATCGTGACCGTTATCGCTAAGCGCCTGTCGGTATGCGGCAAGACCATCGGGAAGCATGGTGATGTCTGGCAGGAACAGAGCGGTGCCAAGGTGGAAGCCGTTCTCACCGGCCCAGACGTAACTTTCCATCGACCCCGCAGCTGAAGCGTAGATCGCCGGGAACGGCTTTTGAAGCGGCTTGGGGAAACACTCATAATTCTCGATCTGGAAATGCTTCCCGTGAAAATCGCTCTTTCCCTCGGTTGTCCACATCTGGACCAGGAAGTCGGCGATCTCGTGATACCGTTCGTGACTCTCTTCAATCGGGACTTTGACCCATCCGTATTCGTGCGGGATGTAACCCCGCCCGATACCGTATTCGAGCCTGCCGTCGCTCAAGACATCGAGCAGCGCGAATTCCTCTGCCAGCAAGACCGGCTCGTGCAGCGGCAAAAGGGAAACGCCAGTCCCAATCTTGATCGTGCTGGTCTTCATTGCAGCCGCGGCGGCGATCACGGCGGGGTTGCCGAATGAATAGCTGCCAGTGTGATGCTCGCTATACCATGCGGCATCGTAACCGCATTGTTCCAACAGGACGGTCTGCTCCAGGATCAGCTCGACGTAACGCTTGTGGGTCTTGTGAACTTCCGGCACAAATTCCAGGTTGTATGTAACGCCGAACCGCATCCTGCATTTCCCCCAACATCAAAACAAAGAACGCTTGAACGCCCGGCCTGATGCCTCACTTAATCTCACTTACCCGCCGGTCGTCAACTGCCATGCATGTCTGCGCCGCGCGGCATCAGGTGTCCGACATCCGGTGCGCGGTGTCCGGAAAATACTCCCGGTCGCCGGAATTGTTGCAGCCGTGATCGAGAGATACCGATTCGCGCGGTGACAATTTATCCGAAGAAATTGCGCTTGATCAAACAGTGAACTGGCGCAGCTTCGTACAGCGAAAGCGGGATTACACGCGGCCTGAACTGCTCCAGCATCCGATAATCGTAGTCGTTTCTCGACAATTCCGGTTTGGTGCGGCAATAGCGCCGAGTTAATTTAATTGGTGCCCAGCGCAGGCATCTCGGCGTCACTACGGCGCGCGAAACCCTAAAAAGACGGCAGTTCCTTTAGGAGCTTTCATTGAAGGAGAAAAAGATGTCCCTGGACTTAGCAGAAAGAAACCCACTCGCGCACGAGAAGACTGCCAAAGAGCTGCTCAAAGGCGTCAAAGTGGTCGATGCAGACTCGCATATCACCGAATGGCCCGATCTTTGGACCTCGCGGGCGCCGGGCAAATACAAAGACGTGATGCCGCAGCGCAAGACGGTCGACGGTGTGACGGCCTGGATGCTCGGTGACTACATGCTGGGCCGGGATTACGGCTATTCCGCAATTATGAAGGACGGCTCAAAGCTTCCAGGTCTTGAGTTCTTCGACCACCCGATCGAAGATGTCTTCGTGGGCGCCTACGACACCAAGGCCCGTTTGGCCTATATGGATGACAGCGGGATCGCCGCCCAGATCGCCTATACCAATCTCCTCGGATTTGGCGGCGGAAAGTCCCAGAAAGTCGCCGCAGACTTGAGGGAAATGGCCATCACGATCCAGAACGATGCGATGGCCGAACTTCAGGCGGATTCGAACAACCGGATCTATCCGATGGCAATGCTGCCATGGTGGGATATCAAGAAGACAGTCGCCGAGGCTGAACGTTGCGCTGACATGGGCATGCGCGGTGTCAACATTCACGCGAACCCACAGCATCATGGCCTGCCCGATCTGGCGGAAGAATACTGGAGCCCGCTGTGGGAGCTGTGCGAAGACCGCAAGCTGCCGGTCAATTTCCACATTGGCTTCTCACAAGGCTCAGAGGGATGGGTAAATCCCGACACCTGGCCCAGCCTGACAGGCTACGAGCAATATGCGGTTAGCGGCTCAATGCTCTTCGCACCCAACATGATCATTATCCTGAACATCCTGATGTCGAGCATATTCAAGCGCCATCCCAAGCTGCAGTTCACTTCGGTCGAAAGCAATGTTGGCTGGGTTCCGTTCATGCTGGAAACGCTGCAATATCAGGTCGAAGAAAACCTGCCCGACTGGAACACTTCTGTTACGGACCTCTTCAACGAACACTTCTCAATCTGTTTCTGGGCCGAGCGTACCGGTCTGCTTGATGCGGTGAACCGTACTGGTGCGGATAACATCATGTTCGAGACAGACTGGCCGCATCCAACTTGTCTGCACCCCAGCCCGCTGGGCTATCATCAATCGACGCTGGAGCAGCTTTCGCCAGCCGATCGCCGCAAGGTATTCGGGGCCAATGCCGAGGCGCTTTACAATCTTGACCTCAGCGCCGCGCCTGCCGCGTCCTGATTTCTCGATGTCATGAACCAGTCTGCGGCGGGGGTTATTGCCCCTGCCGCAGGCCGGATTGACGAAGAGAGGCCGCAATGACGGCGGTGCCTTTGGCTGACCGGCAACAGGAAATCGACAGTCCTCCAGCCGCCGATGAAGCCTTGGCAATGTGCCGAAAATTGCAGTTATACGAGCGCAGTTACTCTTAAACACAAGGTGCGCATGAATGAGCGTTACTGACAGACCCGTTCCAGTACCCGATGCATCGTCAGCCGGATATTGGGAAGCGACCGCACGCCATGAACTGGCGATAGCGCGCTGCTCCGCCTGCCACGGGTTCACGCACCCGCCGGACACTGTTTGCATAAGGTGTGGGAGCATCGAGCCGCGCTTCACGTTCGAGCCGGTCTCCGGGCGCGGGATTGTTAAATCCTGGACGGTGGTAAGGCAGGCGCTCCTGCCGGGTTTTGAGCAGGATGTTCCGTTCCTGCTGGTCGACGTTGAACTCTCTGAGCAGGCGGGACTTCGTATCACGGGCCGCCTTCTGGACGGCGTCGACACAGCGTTGAAACTGGGGGACAAGGTGCAAGTGGACTTTGAAGATATTGCCGATGGCGTCGCTTGTCCGGCGTTCCGATTGGCCACATCATGAGCGAATTTGCAGCGCGCAATCAGGTTGCCATCGCAGGCTATGCACAAAGTCCGGTCTCACGGCGATCACCGATGTCGCTGGGTGCCCTCACCATTCAGACAACGCGTGAGGCAATAGCGGATGCGGGACTGGCCGTATCGGATATTGATGGCTTTACCACGACCCCGATGTTCCCCAGCTTCGGGTCGCACAGCGCCGAAGACGGTGTGGCCTTTGTGACCGCCAACTGGCTGGCGCAACATCTTGGTGTCATCCCCCGGTTCATGGAGAATCCGCAAGGGCAGTTGCCCGCCCCAGTGGCTTTGGCAGTCAATGCGATTCATGCCGGAGCCGCCGATTATGTCGTCGTCCACCGGGCGCTGCACAATCCTGTCGGCCGTTACCACAATAGCACGGAACAGGAGGCGCGCGGACGCGAGCAATGGGGAATGCCGCAAGGGCATTTCGGGCCGATAGCCGCGATCGCGCTTGCCTATAACGAATATGTGCAGCGATATGACGTGCCTGAAAACGCACTGGCTTCGGTGGTTACAGAGGCCAGAAAGAACGGCGCGCGCTTGCCGTGGTCCTATTGGGCGGACAAGCCGTTGAGCGAGGAAGCATACCTTGCAGCGCCAGTCATCAACGATCCCATTCGAATGTTCGACTGCGATATTCCCGTTGATGCCGTCGCGACATTCGTCCTGACATCGGCTGAACGCGCGCGCGATTTACCGCACAAGCCGGTCTATATTTCCAGCTATACGGAAATGTTGCCAAAACGCAGGCTGATACCCTCACTGTGGCCCTATGACGGTATCATGGAACAGGGGCAGCAGAATGTAGATCAGTTGTGCCAGCGTGCGGGCGTGAGCGTTGAGGAAATCGATTACCTGCAAGTCTATGACGGCTTTGCCCCGCTCGTCTATTTCTGGATGGAACTGACCGGGCTTTGCGGACCCGGTGAAGCGCATCAAATGGTATCGGAAGGCGGCATCGACTCTGACCGGGCCGGCTCCCCTGCCGTGCTTGCCAGTGGCGGCTCTCTCGGGAATGGGCGCGTTCATGGAACGGCGCAGATGCTGGAATGTTATTTACAGCTGTCCCGCCGCGCCGGAGAAAGACAGCGTGACGTCAATATGGCAATGGCCTGCCAGGGGCTCCCGAATTCGGGCGGTGCCGTGGTCTATAGCTCGGAGAAATATTGACCCGTTATCGGCGGGTAATAGGAGGGACGCGAGAAACAGAGGAATCCGAAATCATGAGATTCCCTTACCGCAACCACCCACACGTCATATTCGGACATGCTGTCTATGGACGGTATGTCCCTTTGCGATGCGTGGGTTAAGCGGCGGCGCAGCCCGCGCAGCCTGTCTAACGCCCAAAATTCCGACAGCAAGCAAGCGCGCCAAATCGTCAATCCCGTGCCCTTCGCGCCCGACTTCGATTCCGCGGGGCGCTTACGGCCAAAGCGAAGCTGCGGCACGGCGCGCTTGCTCTCCGCGCCCTCCCATCTGGCCGATCAGCGCCTTGAGGCGATAAGTCCAGAAGTGCAGAGGATGCTCCAGCGTCATGCCCATCGCGCCAAGTAGCTGATGGAAATCATAAGTCGCCACCCTTGCGCTTTCCTGCGCATAAAGCGCTGTGAGCGCCGCCTGCCCCGGATCCTGAAGGCCGGCTGCGCGCAACATCATCCAATAGAGACTCTCGGTCCGCACGTGGATTTCGGAAAGACGATGCCGAAGGGCCTGGAAAGTCGCCAGCGGGCGTCCGAATTGTTTGCGCTCGGATACGTAAGTGACCGTGCTGTCCAGCGCGGCACGCAGCAACCCCGATACCTCAGCCGCCAGTGCGAGCTGAACCCGGATCCGCACCTGATCGGCGCTGAGCGCGCCAACGCGCGTCGCAGCCCCGCCCGATGGGTCGATCAGCTTTCCCATAGGATAAGCGAAAAGCGATTCCGGTTCGGCTTGCACCATATCTTCGCTGACCTTCAGGATGGACACGGAGTCATCGTCTTCAAGCAAGATCAGCGTGCTGCCACCGCGAAGGTAAGCGATCGGCTGCCACAATCCGCTTCGCGCGCTCACGCAGACAGGCCGCGAAAGTTCTTCATCAAGGAGCGGACCCACAAATGCGCTTGCCGCCGCTTCAACGGCATAGGGCAAACGGGCAATCCGTTCGGTAACGAGCGCCGCACCGACAAGGCCAAATTCAGGCTCGCGTGCAACCTCCAGAAAACCGCTTTCAACAAGCGCGCCCTCCAATGCTGTGTCTTCGAGAGCAAAGGGAACTTCGCCTGTCGGAGGCGCGGTATAAGGATTGACGAGGCTGTCCAGCGCATCGAGCAGGGTGATGTGGTCCGGGCTAAGTGTAATATCCATCTAGCGAGGCTCCCTGGGCAGTTGCAGGACACTTGAGGCAATGATGTTAAGCTGAATCTCGGCCGCACCGGACGCAATGCCCGCCACGATTCCCCGCTGGTGATGCATCCTCAGGAACGGATCGGACGATGCCAGCGCCCCCGGCAAATATTCGACCACGAATTCGCTCACTGCGCGCTCCGCCATGACCGTGGCAAAGCGCGCCGCTGCTGCTTCCGGGCCTACTTCTTCGCCATGACTGCGGCGACTGACAATGGCATAGATGCCCGAGCGCGCCGCCTCGCACATACTGGCCGCGCGAGCAGCCTCGATCTGAACCGAGTCATCGTCAAACGCCGCATGATCGCGCAAGGTTGCAACCGCCCGGTCCAGAGCCGCGCGTGCAAGCTGATAGCGCGGAATGCCCAGCCGCTCGTTCCTGAGCGAATAATTGATGATTTCCCACGCATGGCCTTCCTCGCCCAGTCGCGCATCGGCAGGCACTATGACATCGTCGAGGAAAACCTCGTGAATGTCGCCATCGCCGATAATGCTGGGAATCTCGCGCACCGTAATTCCCGGCGTGTCCATCGGCACCAGCAGGATAGTTATCCCGGTATGCCTGTCCTCCGCAGTCCGCACGAGCATGAAACATGTCTCCGCCAGGCCCGCATAGCTGGTCCAGATTTTCTGGCCATTGATCCGGTACTTGCCGTCCTCAAGAACGGCGCGAGTGCGAAGCCCGGCAAGGTCCGATCCGGCGCCCGGTTCCGAAAACCCCTGACACCAGATGGCATCGCCTTTGACGATCGGCGGAAGGTAACGCTCTTTCTGAATTTCCGTGCCATAGCGAACCAGAGTCGGGCCAATCCAGTTGACGTTCATATATTGCGCGCCGCGCGGCTCTCCCGCAGCCCACATCTCCTCAGCCAGGATCTGCTGATGCCACGGGTCCGCGCCCTGTCCGCCAAGTTCAACCGGCCAATGCGGGAACAACATGTCCTCATCGGCAAGCGCACCGCAGAATTGGCGCGACATGTGCGTCAGTTCCGCAGAACCGGGCCCATGACCGGCAACGTCCTCCCAATTGTCCGGAAGGTTATTTGCAATGAACGCCCGCACCTTTTCCCTGAAAAGGCGCTGCTCCTCGTCCCACTCAAAGTCCATCCATCATCCTCTTTGCACTTATGCAGTGCCGCCCGTCTTGACATGCAGTCGCGGCAAATCACGGTTCAGCTTCATCCTAACGCGCAAAGGCTGACTCGGCCAGACAGAATGGTGCATGACCCTACAGGGAAAAGGAATTTCATGAAATATGTGCGCGCGGCGCTGGAGGCCAGGTGGCCCGGCAAGGCTACGCTGACCGTTTTTGGGCATATGGGCGATGGCAATCTTCACCTCATCGCAGGGGTTCCGGACCGGGAGAAGGAAACCAAGCGCGCGCTGAATGAAATCATCTACGATCCCCTGAAGCCCATCGGCGGTTCGATTTCAGCAGAGCACGGCATCGGCCTTGAAAAGCGCGATTACCTCTCGTGGTCACGCTCGCCAGAAGAAATCGCGCTGATGAAGGCGATCAAGTCCACTCTCGATCCGCGCAACATCCTGAATCCCGGCAAAGTGTTCGAACACTGATCCGAGGCGGATTGTTTGTTGGGCCTCAAACGCCGGACGGGTCTATCCGCAGCCCAAGCTTTGCTCGCACAGGCTCAGGCGGTCTCTTTCTCCTGGTCATAATTGAAGACGAAACCGCGATAATTATCGGCGGCAATCTCGTCACACTTCTCTTTGTAGAAGCCAAGACCGCCCTGATAGACAAGCACGGCGCGCGCCTTACCGGGAACATTGGTGCCAAGATACCAGTTATTCTCATCGTTCATGCGCAGGCTGCCAGAGCATGTCTCGAAAGTGTGCGCATTCCATTCCGCCTCAGCTTCCGGCGTTGTATCGATCTCGATAGCCCCGGTCTGGTGCATATTTTCAAGGCAATCGGAAATCCAGTTCACGTGCTGGTCGATTGAGTAAATCACATTGGCCAGGACGCCGGGGCTGCTTGGGCCGGTGATGGTGAACATGTTGGGAAAGCCAGCAACCATCACACCAAGATAAGTGCGCGGTGCGTCGGCCCAGGCATCCTTCAACTGTACCCCGTCCTTGCCGGTAATGTTCATGGACAGCAGCGGCCCGGTGACGGCATCGTATCCGGTGGCGACAACCAGCATGTCGATCTTGCAGAATGTGTTCTGCGTCTTCACACCGTTCTCGGTGATCTCGGTGATGGGGTCGCTGTGAATATCGATCAGCGTCACATTGGGCTGATTGAATATCTGATAATAGCCGGTGTCGATGATGATCCTGCGCGTGCCGATATAGGAACCCGGGCGCGGGCAGAGCTTTTCGGCAACTGCCTGATCCTTCACCGTCGCGCGGATCTTGTCCCGCACGAAATCGGACACCTCTGTGGCAACCTCGGCATTGATCGAAACATCGCCATAAACGCCGACCAGTGCAGCCGAGCCGTTATTCCAGGCTGTCTCGTAATTTTCGAAACGTGTTTCCTTGGGGTCGTCAAAGGCGCGCGCGCCAAACGGCATTTCTATGGTCGAAGCCGTCGCAGCATAACTGTTGCGCTGCCATTCGCGGTGCTCAGGATAGCGCACCCTTAGCTTGGCATGGTCGGCCTCGGTCAGCGGGGGGGTGTGGCAAGGCAGGCTGAACTGGGCCGTGCGCTGCAACACATAGAGGTGATCCGCCTCCTTTGCGATGGCAGTGGTTGCCTGAACTCCGGTCGAGCCTGTGCCAAGCACAGCGACACGTTTGCCGGCAAGCGTGACCGGTTCACTCGGCCATTGCCCTGTATGATACATCTCGCCCTTGAAGCTGCGGATTCCGGGTATATCGGGCAGGTTCGGCTCGGAAAGCGCGCCTGCTCCGCTGATGAAATAGCGGGCCTCAAACGTGTCGCCCTGATCGGTCTCCACCACCCATAGCGTGCGCGCTTCGTCCCAAGTCGCGCGGTTGACCCTGGTGTTGAACTTGATGTCCTTGCGGAAATCGTGCCGGTCGGCCAGATGCGTGGCATATTTTAGTATTTCGGGCTGTGCAGAGTAGCGCTCGCTCCAGTCCCACTCCTGATCGAGCTCGGGATCCCACGGCACCGAATAGTCCAGCGAAGGCACATCGCAGCGCGCGCCCGGATAACGGTTCCAGTACCAGGTTCCGCCCACGTCGCTGCCCTTCTCGACGACGATAGCCGACATGCCCATCTGACGAAGTTTCCACAGCATGTGCATGCCGGCAAAACCCGCGCCGACAACTACCGCGTCATATTCTTGCTTCATTTACGATCCTCAATCCCATTTGCCGGTCTAATCTTCAGGCATTCCACATTCGGCCTTGCTCTGCGCAATCGCCATCGTGTTGTGGGCCAACCTCAAATTGCCAGCTCTCATGTAACTCGCCACGTTATAACGCGCGCGCCATGCAGTGCAACAATCCTGACCCACCCGATTACGTGCACAACACGGCGCTAACGATTGTCTCACAAAGTTGGATTAAGCATGCTCACGGGTGGTTTTGCGGCGCTTATTGGCCCATTGGAATGTCGCAGAGACGGATCGGAGGCGCATTTTGAAGATTGCAATGGTGGGATCGGGCTATGTCGGTCTCGTGTCGGGCGCTTGTTTTGCGGATTTCGGCCATGACGTCGTGTGCATCGACAAGGACCCCGGCAAGATCGAGCGGCTGAATGCAGGCCAGATGCCGATCTATGAACCGGGTCTCGAAGAACTTGTCGTGCGCAATATGGAAGCCGGGCGCCTTTCCTTCACGACCGAACTCGCCTCGGCCATTTCCGGCGCCGATGCGATTTTCATCGCTGTTGGAACACCGTCGCGCCGCGGCGACGGCCATGCCGACCTTACTTTCGTTTTCGAAGTTGCAGCCGAGGTGGGCGAAAACCTGCAGAACCGCGCCGTCATCGTCACCAAGTCCACCGTTCCGGTCGGAACGGGCGACGAGGTCGAGCGGGTCATCACCAACTCCGCCACAAACGTTGAGTTTGCCGTGGCATCCAACCCTGAATTCCTGCGCGAGGGCGCAGCCATCCAGGATTTCAAGCGGCCTGACCGCATTGTCATTGGCGCGAATGACGAATGGGCCCGCGATGTGCTGCGTGAAGTCTATCGCCCGCTGTTCCTGAACCGGTCGCCCATCCTGTTCACCTCCCGCCGCAGCGCCGAACTGATCAAATATGCTGCCAACGCCTTCCTTGCGACCAAGATCACATTCATCAACGAAATGGCCGATCTGTGTGAAAAGGTCGGCGGAGACGTTCAGGATATCGCCAGAGGCATCGGCCTGGACAATCGGATCGGCTCAAAATTCCTGCACGCTGGTCCTGGATATGGCGGCAGCTGTTTTCCCAAGGACACACTGGCGCTGCTCAAGACGTCAGAGGATTTTGACAGCCCGCTGCGCGTGGTGGAAGCCGTTTCCAAGGCCAATGACAATCGCAAGCGCGCCATGGGCCGCAAGGTGATCGATGCCTTGGGTGATGTGCCGCGGGGCAAACGCGTTGCCATGCTGGGCCTGACCTTCAAGCCCAATACCGATGATATGCGTGACGCACCGTCAATCGCAATCGCGCAGGCACTAAGTGATGCCGGCGTCGATGTTGTCGCCTATGATCCGGAAGGCATGGAGGTAGCAAAACCAATCATGCCCGATGTCGAAATGGCGGAGAATCCCTATGCAGCGGCACAAGGCGCCGATGCGGTTGTCATCGTCACCGAATGGGATGCATTCCGCGCGCTGGACCTCGATCGCATCAGGCAGGCGCTCAAGGCGCCGGTGCTTGTCGACCTGAGAAATGTGTATCAGCCAGAGGAAATGCGCAGCAAAGGCTTTGCCTACAGCAGCATCGGCAGAGCCTGAAGGAGAAGCATCTGAGCCTGCGGGGCGGCGTCCGGCGGTATGAGCCGGAAGCGCCGCGCCTTGCAGAATTCAGGTGTTATTCGCCGGTGAACTTGGGCTCACGGCGTTCGGCAAAAGCACTACTGGCTTCGTAGTGGTCCTTGCTCCACGCGCTAAGAGTTTCCAGACCCAGATGCGCATCCATCAGGCCTTCGAGCATGTTGCGCATTACAAGATTCACAGCCCGCTTGGTGGTCTGCAGCGCCACGCGCGGACTGTCTGCCAGCCGCTGGGCCAGGCCGTAAACCTTCTCATCCAGCTCCTCAAACGTCTCGACCGCCTCGTTTACCAGCCCTGCTTCGGCGGCTTCGCGCCCGGTCAGCGCCTCTCCGGTAAAAAGGTGATACTTGGCCTTTCCGAACCCCATCAACAGCGGCCACATCATCGCGCCGCCATCTCCCGCCGTCATGCCGACATTGACATGCGTGTCGGCAATCTTGGCGTTCGCCATCATGTACGTGATATCGCAAAAGGAGGCGAGCGTGGCACCAAGCCCAATGGCGTGGCCATTGATCCGTCCGATCAGTGGCTTTTCAAGCCGGAGCATGCTTTCCGCTATATGCCGTGCTTCATGCATCTGACGGTACCACTGCGAATGATCGTTCTGTTCATAGCGCTTCATCATGCGCTTGATATCACCGCCCGCGCTGAAGGCCTTTTCGCCCGCGCCCGTCAGCACCACGACATCGGTATCGTGATCGTGATTAATGATCTCGAAGATCTTCGAAAGCTCTGTATGACCATCGATCGTCGCCGGATTCATCGGCGGGTTGTCCATGGTGATGACGAGTATCCGCCCCCGCTTTTCCAGCTTCAGGTCCTTGATCGACTCATACATCGTAATTCCTTTCGTTCTATTTCCACGTGGGGAAATCATGTCTTCGTGAATTTTGCAATCCGCTCTTTGCTGTCGGGAGCGCTGCCCGGCCAGTGAGCTACCTCGTATTCCAGACCCTTCGACAGCGGCATGTCCTGCGTTTCAACCAGAATCCGCTTGTTGCCAAAGTTGGTAAACCAGCTGTTGGCAAGAATGGAAGCGGTTAACGCGTCAAGCGTTTCATTGAGCATGCCCTCATCGGCAAGTTCATCGACCAGACCGATCTCAAGAGCCTGGGCAGCGTCAATCGGCCGGGCTGTCATCATCATCCGCTTGGCGGCAGGCAAGCCGACCCGGCGCGGCAAGCGCTGCGTCATGCCCCACATGGCAACAAAGCCGAATCGCCCGTGTGTATCGGCAAAGCGAGCGGTCTTATCCGCAACGAGAAAATCACCCGACAGGGCCAGCTCAAGCCCCCCTGTGAAGCAGACGCCATGTATGGCAACAACGATGGGCTGTGGCAGCTTCGAGAACCGCTCCAATATCTTCGAGTTGAGGCCCGGATCGCGCTTTTCGACGCCAACTCCGCCAATATCCGCTCCGGCGCTGAAGCATCGCCCATTCGCACGCAGAACGACACAGCCGATCCGGTCAGTCTCCCGCTCCAGCACTGTTGTGATCGCATCCAGCTCATCGAACATCAATCCATCGAGCGCATTGAGCTTATCGGGGCGGTTGAGCGTGAGTGTGCACAGTCCGTCACGATCCTCGCGCAGTAGCCGCTGACTCATGTCGAAACCGTGTTGGCTTGCCGCGCGGCAGCAGCCATATCGGGGACTGAGCATGCCGCCACATATTCGTCGCACAAGCGGCAGACCAGTTCGGCAACGGTCGGGACATCATTGATCAGGGCAGCGCCTTGTCCACCCGACCATATATCTTTCCAGGGCTTCTGGCTGTCACTCAGGTGATCGCTCGAGTGTCCATCCGGCGCGATCAGATTGTCCGGGTCCAGACCAACCTCGCGCAGCGACGCTTTGAGCCAACTGGCGGGCATGCCATTCACGCCGTCGGTGTAGATCACATCCTGAACGCCTGCCTCGACCAGCATCGCCTTGTACCTGTCCGGTGCAGCGGATTCCTTCGTCGCAATGAACCGCGTGCCAATATAGGCAAGGTCAGCGCCCAGCACTTCAGCGGCGCGGATTGTCGCGCCAGTGCTGACCGCCCCGGCCATGACAATGGTGCCATCGAACATCTCGCGGATCTTCGGGACGAAAGTGAGATGGCTGATCGTTCCTGCATGTCCGCCGCCGCCAGCGCCGATCGCGATCATGCCGTCCACGCCTGCCTTTGCCGCTTTCTCGGCAAAGCGAAGATTGGTCACGTCGTGAAAATGGAGCATGCCGTAATCGCGCACCAACGGCGCACTCTTCGTCGGATTGCCGACCGATGTGACAATGATGCTCGTCCCATACCGCTTGCAAATATCCAGGTTACGGCGAAAATCCTCCGCGTCCTTGTTTGGAGAAATATTGACGGCGAGCGGACCCACTTTCCGGCCAGGGTTCTCATCGGAGAATCTGGCCAGCGCCTCGTGAATTTCACGAAGCTGTTCATCCAGCTCATCAAGCCCGCGCAAGTGATTGGCGGTGATAGACCCGATGATGCCCGCCTTGCAGCATTCTATGGCAAGCGGCGCATTGCTGCAGTAGAACATCGGCGCGCAAAATGCCGGCAACACGATCTTTTCACGGACATCCGCAGCCAAGGCCATCAATAACTCCCTCTCGTCTCGATCCAAGGCGATGCTAGACCGGCTGACTGGTTGATTACAATCATTCCCTGGCAGTCAGGCATTCCTTGGCGATCAGCCTAGCCGGCGGAACGTGTGAACCCGTACTTGTGCCTGCAAAGCCCCGAACAACTTACGCGCCGTCTGTTCGTCGCAATTGACCGTGTTGGCGCTTTCCAGCTGGTCCACTGCAAAACCGCCCTTGAAGAGGTCTGGCCAGCTTCCCGCCATGACAATCCCATCGACGTCGGGCCGCAGGACCAGCGCCAGAGACCGTTCGAACAGGGTTTCGCCGTCCATATGCAGGTTCTTGCCTGCTGCATCCTCGCTATAATCGGCGGTCGTGAGATGAAATCTTCCGCCTTGCTTCCCAAGCTTTGCCTTCAGCGCCTTTGCCGCGGCCAGAAGGTCTCCCTCACCCATAACAAGATGAACCGGGATACGGCCGTCGCCGCCAAGAAGTGCGGGAATGACGCTGGCTGCCTCCTCCTCGCGATCGTGCGACCGGAATGCCGGCCCGAAGTTCAATTCGTTGATGATCGCGCCGGTTTCGTGCCAAGGCTTGGTGATGTCGGTGGTCATCAGATCGACACCGCAAATCGACATGCCAACCAGTTCGGTCGCCTGCAATGCCAGCTGAACATTGTCGGGATGAATATCCTTGATGACATTCTCAACATGGCCGCCCCAGTCATGCGAATCGAAAGGGCGAAATTCAGCCCCCTGGCCCTCTTCGGGCACCGAATCGAAGTTCAACCCCTGACGGGCAAGTGTTTTCTCGGCAAGCTCATCGAGCTGACACGGGAGCCAGCGTTTCCACGGCGGAAATATCCGGTCTTCCAGATTCTTCGCCTCGGCGAGTTCAGAAACGGTGCTCTTGCCATCGCCGATCACGCGCTGGGGAATTCTTCTGACCGCATAAGTCAGCTGCCCGCCAGCAACATAGATTCGATGGCAATAGCCGGGCGCATGGCGTTCAATCACGACGCGGTGGTCATACTCGCTCGCCGCCTGGAATGCGGCAAACAGCTCCGCTTCATTGCCGATATTCGTCATCACCCCTTCGGACCGTTCGCGGTGCGGCGGTTTGACCACAACCGGCCAACCGAGCGCCTCCGCTGCAGCAAGAGCCTCTTCGGGAGAGCGGACAAGATGGTTCTGTGCACCGGGCAGCCCAGCCGCACGCAGGATCTGCGCCGTCCTGTGCTTCATGCCGCAGATTTCCTTGCTGATCTGGCTGTCAGCATCAGAAGCGCTGATCCTGAGCAACCGCGATTTTGCCCCCCATCCCAGCCGCACAATCCCAAGGCCAAGGTGCCGGTATGGCACATCCTGCCGAACAGCCTCGTGAAGTATCGAGTCTCCTCCGACAGCGAACGGTGAATGCGTTTTCAGATCTTCAATGAGGTTGGCCGACACTTGTTGCAACAGCTTGTCCGCCGTTTCAGCATCGGGCTTGGCGCTGAATTTGCTGCGCACCAGATCGAGTGCTGCAAGCAAGAGATCGGCAAACAAGCGCATTGGCATAGTGTCGAGAAGCTCAAAAAGAACCGCGGCACGGTATTTGCCTTGCCCGTCTTTCGCTTCCGCGACGCGAAGCACCCGTCCTCCTTTCAGGCATGGCACGCCGACATAGTCCAGCAGTGCACCATAAAGTGAGAGCGAGCGCGAAAACACGAAGGCGACTTGCCGACCGTTCGGATCGCTGGAAAATTCCTCAAGCGCAGGAAGCAGTTCCGGCTTGATCCCGCAGAATTCCGTAAGCCATTGATCGATATTGGCCTCATCAAACCCGTCCGCGATCTGGTGCTCCAGCTCAACGAGGGCGGCGGGGTGCCTTTGCAAGGCCTGGTATCCATAAAACTGGGTGGGGGGCACTTCGGGAGCCTTCCTGGTCTTGTCCTTGAATTCGCGGCGCTCGTGACGTAGCCTCGGCGCAAGCCATTTTGCAATGAGAGGTACCAGTGATGAGCAAGAAACTCCTTCCATACGGTATGACCGGGAATTCGGAACTGATCGCCAAGATCGGCGGCAAGACAAACTCCGACATGCTCTCGGTCTATGGCGCGAACGATGGATCAAGGCTTGTTGCAAAAGCTGGCCCATCGGGCAAAAAAGGTCTGGCCGGACTGATGGTCTATGGTTCGGACCGCAGCGCCCAGCTCATCGCCAAGGATGGCGGGAAGGTTCGTACACCCGCTCTTGATGGAACCGGCAAGCGTGTGGTTCGCCTCAACGCACGCCGCTGATTTTTGATAGACCTGTGCCGGGTGTGATGCCCGGCCCGGATCGCATGACATACTTCGAACCATGCGTTGATCGCGCACGCTGCTTGCGCAGCGCGATGGAGCGCTCGCTGTGGGCCAGTGTCCGAATGGCACTGGCCGAACGAGAGGTGTCCATTCCTGCGGGCGAAGGATCGGCCGATTCCACACCGGGCCATGCAGGCCCTCTGGATTTCGGAGCCTATTTCGACCTTGTCCTTACGCCTCCAGATCTTGCTGAACTTCCTCTCGCGGTGAAGGAAGAGGCTGCCGGCTATCTGGCCGCACGCCTGGGACAAAGCGATGGCGAAAGCCCTCGTGCATCCGCCAGCGCACCAATCATCCTAAATCTGAGCACGAAGCACTATAGCGTAGAGCAGATCACTCGCCTGACGCGCTGGTGGGATATCGAACCTGCGAATTTTATGGGTTTGACGAGCCTTTCTGGACCGGAATTCTCGGCCGCAAGTGCGTTGCTGGAAACCGCGCTGGAAAAGCTGCGTCTGGCCTCGCCCGTTTTACACGGTGAGGTCGAGGCCATCATTGGCGACATCATCCTGGCGCAACCGGACGGCACGCAACTCCTGGAATTCGGCGGCGCATCGTCTTTCGCGCTATGGGGAACCTTCACCGTCAATGCGCAAGATCATGACTGCTGGGAGCAGTATTTCCGTACGGTGGTCCATGAGACCGCCCACAATGTCCTCTTCGCAATCGCCCGGGAGGAACCACTGGTCACGGACGATCCGCAAGAAAGGCACAATTCACCGCTCAGGGAAGATGTGCGCCCGATGGACGGCATCTATCACGCGGCCTTTGTGTCGGCCCGTGAATGCCTCGCATTCGACAGCCTGCTGTGCCGCCATGAGGCGGAGCCATGCCTCTCCGATCGGGAAGCTGGCTTTATGGTCGGTTTACTCGAAGCCAGCGTAACGGCATTTTGGGAATGCGAAGAAACACTGCGCGGCGGCGCGCAGCTAACCGCACTCGGCAAGGCCATTCTTGACGAATGCGCGGCCTACATGCGCGCCAATTTCCTGTTGGAACCGGCCTGAGCGCCGGAACCAAGTTTCGAATTCAGTCTCTGGCCCACATGGGCCAGCCTTTGGTAAGGGCCAGCCTTTGGAAAGGTTCAGCCTTTGGCGCTTTTCTTTCTCGGCGGCTTGGCCTTGGCTGGCTTGACCGCGGGCTTTTCAGTTTCCTGTGCAGACTTTCCCGAAGCTTCTTCGAGTTCTGCCACGGCACGCTCAGGAGAAGTGAATATGTCTTCCCCCGTGGCCTTATTGCCGATCGAATATTTGTAAACGGCGTAAACGGAAGCACCTGCGACCGCCCAGCGAAGTAGCTTCATCCAGCTTCTCCTTGGTTCATTGAAATTGTGGCCAACCATCACCGCAAAAGAACAACTGCTCACGCGTGACAGGCCGACGCTCGCTCCCCCCTTAGCCTATTCCGAAACTTGCACAAGAACCCAGCTGCGCCTCGGGCCTTCGGTCAGCGCGGAGGGGCGCGAGAAATTCTCTGAATATCTGATCAGCATGGGAAAATGGGCGGCTTATCCCAGGTCTGCCTCAAGCCAGGGCTCAATCGGCGGCAAACAGGTCTGAATAACGCTCTCGAAGCAGCTTCTTCTGGATCTTGCCCATCGTGTTGCGCGGCAGCGCATCGAGCGTAATGATCTGCTTGGGCACCTTGAAGGCAGCAAGATCCTTGCGCAGTTCCTTGCGCACGGCATCCGTGTTGAAAGGGCCCGACCGCTGGATCACGGCAACCACGGCTTCCCCGAAATCGGGATGGGGAACACCGATAACCGCCGCTTCGGCCACATCCTTCCGGTCATCAAGCAGCACTTCGACTTCGGCGGGATAGACATTGAGCCCGCCTGAGATGATCAGGTCCTTTTCCCGGCCGACAAGCTGGACATAGCCATCGCTATCGATGACCCCCATATCGCCGGTGATGAAGAATCCGTCGGGCCGGAACTCTGCCGCTGTCTTTTCTGGCATCTGCCAGTATCCCTTAAAGATATTGGGGCCCCTGACTTCGACAATGCCGACTTCACCTTGTTCCAGCACCTTTCCGCTCTCAAATTCCGCGATGCGCAGTTCCACGTCCGGAAGCGGCGGGCCGACATAACCGGCGCGCCGTTCGCCGCCGTATGGATTGGAAGTGAGCATACCGGTTTCGGTCATGCCATAGCGTTCCAGCACGCGGTGGCCGCAGCGCCCTTCGAAAGCACGGTGAATGTCCGCCGAAAGCGGCGCGGAGCCAGAGATGAAAAGCCGCATGTTTGCAGCTGCCTCGTGCGTAAAGGCCTCATCGCCCAGCAGGCGGATATAGAAGGTCGGCACACCCATCAGCACCGTTGAACCCGCCATGAGATCTACTGCGACAGCGCTTTCAAATTTTGACAGGAACACCATCGAGGCGCCCGAGAACACCACGCAATGGACAGCCACGAACAGGCCATGGACGTGGAAAATGGGCAGTGCGTGGATCAGACGATCTTCGGGCGTGAATTGCCACAGGTCGATCAGCGTATCGCCATTGGCGACAAGGTTGTGATGAGTCAGCATCGCGCCTTTGGGCTTGCCCGTGGTGCCCGACGTATAAAGGATGGCGGCCACATCTTCGCCGCCGCGCGGAACGGGTGCGGCTTGCGCATCTGTCAAAGAAGCGAACAGCTGGGCGATGGTGCGAACGGTGAGCTGACCCTTGCCAATCCGCTCAAACAGATCGACGTTCTGATCACGGCACACTGCAAGCACCGGGGCGGCGTCCGCAGCGAAATATTGCAGCTCCGCTTCAGTATAATCGGTATTGAGGGGCAGATAGATCGCGCCCACGCGGACCGCCGCAAAATAGAGGATCAGCGTCTCAACGGATTTGTCAGTCTGCACCAGCACACGTTCGCCGGGTTCGACACCCAGCGTGATCAGCTGGGCCGCCAGGCGCGCGGCCTTTCGCTCAATCTCGGCATAAGTCCAGCTCTTGCCATCTTCCTCAACCAGAATCCGGTCTGCGAACTGAGTGAAGCTGCGGGCAAAGCGTGAATAGAGATTCCCTGACATCTGGTCATCCTGAATTGTCTCGATTGCTTTGATTGCCATGCATGGCGCAAACCGCGCCCGCAAGCCACCGCATCGCAAGTCTGGAAATTACACTGATCGGCCATAAGTTACACTGATCGGAAAAACCGGATTGCGGCCCGATCTCGAAGCCTTATCCTGGTCGCATCCATTCCGCGATCCCCGCGAAATGCGGGACGCAGCCAAGCGAAAGGACGGAACCGATGAAGGGATTTGTCGACGATATCGAGAAACTAACCGAGGAAAACGGTGATTTTCGCCGTGTTCTTTATACCGGGCACAACCTTCAGTTGGTGCTCATGTCGATCGAGCCGGGCGATGAAATTGGAGCGGAAGTGCATGACGATATCGACCAGTTCTTCCGGATCGAGGCCGGAGAAGGTGAAATCTCGATCGACGGCGTCGTCCATAAGGTAAAAGCCGATGACGGCATCGTCGTGCCGCAAGGTGCCAACCACAACGTCAAGAGCGTGGGCTCCGAACCGCTCAGGCTTTACACCATTTACGGCCCGCCCGAGCATCTTGACGGCACTGTGCACAAGACCTGCGCCGAGGCCAATGCCGCCCACGAACATTTCGATGGCAAAACGACCGAGTAACGCCAGGCGCAAGCATCAAGCATAGCGGGAGCGGCGCGGGAGCGGCGCGGGAGATGCCTGTTCCCGCGCTGCTTTACATTCCGATATGGGTGAGATGACGAAGGAACTTGATCAACGCTGGAACGACATTATTGCTGTTGCAATCAATTAGCAATAATGTCGTTCCAGCGTTGATCAAACTGGCCGCAAGTGAACGGACCGGACCGTGCGATGTGCTCTCGCTTCTGGTCTGCCAGGACAGTGTCGGCGGCGAGCGGAGAGCCGGCTGCGAACTGACCGAAAAATGATTGAAGCGGAAATCCAGCCCGGTGGCCCCGATCCCGTCATGCTTTGAACCGCGCGGCACACCGCAACGATATTGTCATCGCCATGCAACATTCCCACATTCAACGCATAGCAGTGCAGGCGCGAGCGCCGGAGCGATTTATCCGCGCTGCGGGGGTCGGCGCGGTCTATATCGGTGTTGAAGACTTGCTGGTGCGCCATGCAGACGCGTTGTTCCCCAACTTCAAAGTGGGCGGCAGGCAAGCCACTCTAGAACAGGGACGCGCTTTCCGCGATTGCCGAGATGCCGCGCTTGCCGTTCGCCCGGTCAAGCTGCACCACAATATCGATGACAGAGGCTGCATACTCCAGCGTTTCTGCCATGTTCAGGCCTATGGTTGCCTGCATCGCCATCAGGCCGATCTGGTCCAGCGCACCGCGCGGGCTGTTGGCATGAACCGTGGAGAAAGACCCGGGGTGGCCGGTATTGATGGCGCGCAGAAAACTGACCGTTTCATTCCCGCGCAGCTCGCCCAGAACGATTCTGTCCGGACGCAGCCGCAGCGCGGCCTGAAGCAGATCATTGGCCGAAACCTTCGCCTCACCAAGCGCACCTTTAACCGCGATCAGCCCCACGCCATTGGCACCGGGCAGGAAAAGCTCCGGCGTGTCCTCCACCAGAACAACGCGCTCATGATCAGGAATCTCATGCAGCATGGCATTGAGAAACGTCGTCTTACCAGTCGAAGTGCCGCCCGAGATCAGGATAGTGCGCCGCCGGGCAATAGCATCGCGCAGAAAAGCAATCGGCTCGGCCAGAGGATCGGGAGTGGGCGCTTCGGCGCGCGCCAGGATCGGCCCGTTGTCATAGGCATCCAGCGGCAGGTCCAGCAGCCTGTGACGGCGGATTGCCAGCGCCCAGTGATCGCGCGTAGCCGGGGGACCGACAAGCTGAATGCGCGCACCGGCCAGCCCGTCATAGGACGGCAGAGTCGCAGCCAGCAGAGGATGTTCGCGATTGATACCCTGATGGCTGACCCGCGCGACTTGTTCGGCCAGCCTCTGAAGCAACTGGTCGGTCAATTCGGGCAAGTCCACGCGCTCCATTCCCGGATGGGCCGCATCTTCGATCCAGACTTCGCCGGGCCGGTTGACCAATATCTCGGTCACGCTCTCACGCTCCAGCCACGGACGCAGCGGTGCCAGATAGGCGTCAAGATAGACGCTGCGCGATATAGGGACCGCCGCATCGGTCACACCATGTTCAGTCTGGATAGGATGGACATCGGCGCTCATGCCTCAGGAAACCTTCGAAAAATCGAGATCCCTGGCGGTGAACACACGAATGGGCTCACCCTGCCTGACCCGGATCGTCGGGCCAATCTGGCCGGTCTGACCAATGGCCGCAGCAGCAGCCGACTGGCCGCCGCCGCCGACGATGACGCTGGCATTGCCGCGCAGCGTGGCCAGACCGCCAACGACCGACAGCAGCATCGCCGATCCGAACCGCTGGAAAAAGTGGCTGTTGACCTTCCCGGCAAGCCCGGTCTCGCCGTTAAAGCCAATCGCGGGCGAACCGATGTTGACCGAAACGCCATCGGGCCGGATCAGCCGCGTCCAGATAACATAAGCGCGCTTCTGTCCGGCAGACAGGCCGCTCTTGTACTGGCCGATCAGGCGCGAGGAACGCGGAACAAGCACACGCGCCCCATCGAACGAGCGCACATCGGTGCTGACGATCGCGCGGACATAGCCCGGCACATCGGTGTCAATCGCGGTTTCAAGCACTGCTGGAATCAGCGTGCCCTGAGTGACCGTAGTCGCCGGATCAAAGGATGCTTGCGCCACCGCGCGCGATCCACCCACGCCGCCGAGACGCGCCGCAAAGTCATCATTCGAATTGCCCTTGCCTGTAATCGGCGAAGTCAATGCAGCAGAGGGTGCCTTGAGCGCGCCTGCATCGAATATAATTGTTGGGCTGGCATAAGGATTGCTGCTCGCCAGCGGCAAGTTTGCAGACCGGGGCGGCTTGGCCAGAACAGGCGAACGAACGGGCGCGGCCTGAACATTGGGCTCGCCCAACGCAAGCTGATCGGGCCGCGGTGTCTGCGCGGCTGCGACCTGAGACGAAGTTGCATCCTGTTGCCGCTTGGCCGGGATCGCTGCATCGCTCCGGCGCGCGCTGTCCATCGACCAAAGCGTTACTGCGCCAAGCCCCGCAATGACAAGGACGCCCGCAGCCATGCCCAACCCGTCGCCGCGTTTTCGCTGAGATACTGCTGGCAAAACACTGCGCGTTGCCAGATCGATTACTTGCGCGCCTTCCTGCACGCCATCGCGCGGGTCGCGCTCATCCGCCGGATCTTGTCGCTCATGAAGCTTCGCATTGGGAGCCATGGGTCAATCCCTCCAGATCGAAGAATGGGCTGGCAGGTCGAAAGCTGCTGTAAAGCGCGGTGATCGAAGCTTGACCCCCGGCGGCAAGACAACATTGGCCGAAGCATTGCCGCGCATATTCTCAAGCGTTGCTTTCGCTTTGCCCGTGCGAAGGACGATCAGCGGCGGCACCTCGTCGATCACGATGGTGCTCCCTCGGACCGCATAATTGACCGGGCCTTCCACCCCGTCCTCATTGCGAACAAGGATCGCCGGGAGCGATTGTTTTTTGTTCCACAAGAGGTACGTGGCCTGCCCGTCGTCATAGACCCGCGTGGGCAGCAGTTCGGCATCGCCCTTTCGCGACCATGCAAAATTGAGCACTGCCGGATCGGCCGGGGCGGCACCCGGATCACCCGAAAGCGCGGCGCGTTCATCACCCGTCAGCGAAGCCCCACCGGGCCGGCTCGATTTGCCGGGCGCCTTGTCCTCATCCTTGTATGTGAAGCGCAACATATAGAGCGGCTTTGCGCGCGGCGAAGCAACAAGATCAAAGAAATAGGTCCGCTTGTTTGTCACCACGGTCATATTGGTTCGCGCACCGGATTCGAGCGGTTTGACGAACAGCAGATTAGCGCGCTTGTTGGGCGTGATCTGCCATGTGCGCGAATCGCCGACCGCGACGTTCTCTATCTGCTCATCCGCTGCAAAGCCGACGGTTGCCTGAACGCCCAATTTGCCATCAATCCGCACGACTTCATTTTCATTGTATAGATGCGAAACCAGCCGGGGATCGGCCTGAGCGGGCACACCAGCCAAGCCAAACGCCAGTGCTGCGAAAGACGCGGCGAGGCTCTTGCCGCAGATCATTTCATCATCTCCCTTGCCGACGCACGGCCCGCATCGTTGGACGCAGAGCGAAAGCGGCTGCCGATCCCGTGCGCGCGATTGTTGCTGCGCGCGGGGTTGTTGCTGCGCGCGCTAAACGCTTCTGCGGCGCCGCTGATTTGCGTGATCACGGTCCGGCGCTCCGCAGTTGAACTATTGCCGCCTGCATGACCCCCAGCGCCCGGGTGCGCGGCTCCATCCGCACCGAATTGGGCCGCTGCGGGCACACGGCTGCCAGATGACGACGCAGGCTGCATCGGCGGGTAAGTCAGGCCGGCTCCATTGGCCGTGCCTTGCGGCGTATCGTTCAAGGCTCTGTCATCGTTCTCACCAGCAAGGCCAAAGACCTGCCAGCCGCCAACCATCGTTGCCGCGACTTTCAACACCATCGCCATCAGCGCGACATGGACCGCCGCAATCAGGAACAAGGCCATGGCCGCACGGGCGCTCACCCCGTCAAAACTCTGATTCATGCCAGCGATGACCGGCACCAGAAGCTCAAGCGTGATGCCGCCTGCCAGAACGACGAACAGTGGTGTCAGCCCGGTCAGAGCCAGCCCGCGCAACCATCCGGCTGTGAGGCCGCGCGTCCCCTTGAACAGCGCCAGCACCACAAAGATCGGCCCCAGTGCAAGCAGCACGGCCAAAGCAATACGGGCTGTCAGCAAGATGCCGACAGTTCCGAGCAAAAGGAGCATCGCGCCAAGCCACATTACGTCTGCAGGCTGGAACATGCTGGCGGCCGCGCCTCCGGCAGCGCTGCCCTGAACCTGTCCACCTGCATTTTGCGCAGCTTCGCCGATGGCAGCGAAAACGATGTCGATACGGTCGGCAAAAATCTGCGTGGCCGAACCATCCGACCCGGTCAGCAGCGATCCGATCCAGTCCGGCGCGCCGACCGTAAGGTTCCAGACCACGCCCTGATAGGCGGCCCAGCTCGTCGCGAAAGTCAACACGAGGCCAAGCGTCAGCATGCGCGGCGTAAGCGCTGAAATGCCAAGGCTGGACCGGCCAGTCAGCAGCGAAATCGCGAAAAAGGCGATATACAGTGTCAGCAGGATGGTCAGAACCGGAGCCATCGCACTTTCGGCGCCGAACAGCCGGTTAAAGGCATCCACCGTCATCTCCCCTGCAACGCAATCGACAGCGCGCAGCGCCGGGGAAACACCAGCTGACGCCAATTCAACAAGGCGCGCGCATTCACTCATTCCGCCGCCTCGGTCCAGATCGGGCCGTCACCATCCTCATCCGCTTCGCCCGGCCACGGCGCGCCGGTCAGTGCGGGATACCAGGCACCAGGCGCATCGCCATAGCGTTCACGCAGGGCATCAAGTTTGCGCACGGTGCTCTCGCGGCCAGATAGCACAGTCAAAATTTCAGGCATGCCAGACAAATCGAGCCGGACAACGACAGAAGCGTCAGACTGGCGGATCAGGAAGCAGCGGCTCTGCGCCGGAAGGGTGCGGATGACATCCAGCTCGTGTTCAGTCAGGCCAAAGCCCTGACAGTAATCCTCATGCCGAGCGCGAGCATTTGGCATGAACAGCATGGTCGCGGTCTGCTCAACCAGCGCCGTGGCAATGCGGCTGTCGAGAGCATCGCGGGCGCTCTGCGTGGCAAAACCAACCAGCGCACCACGTTTGCGCAGTGTCTTGAGCCAGTCCCGGATGCGTGCGGCGAACACCTCATCGTCCAGCGCCTTCCAACCCTCGTCGATCAGGATCATGGTCGGCTCACCGTCCAGCCGTTCTTCGATCCGGTGGAACAGATACATCATGACCGGCGTGCGCAGACGCGGGCTTTCAAGCAGCGCGGTCATATCGAAGCCAAGCTTGCGGGCGGACAAGTCCAGCCGATCCTCGGCATTGTCGAACAGCCAGCCCTGCTCTCCGTCCTCAATCCAGGCATCGAGCCTGCTCGCCAGATCGCCGGGTTCGGGACGGCGCGATCCGGCCAGAAGTTCCCGGAAATGGCGCAGGCGGCGCAAGCTGGCATCATTGGCATAAGCCGCATCGACCGCTGTGGAAATGATCGCCAACTCCACCGGCCCATCGGCGTTCAGAAGCACGCCCAGCCAATCACGCAGGAACGCACGGTTGCCAGCCGTATCGGGCAGCGCCAGCGGGTTGAAGCCCGTGGGATGGCCCGCAGCGATGCGGCTGTAAGTGCCGCCAATGCCGCGCAGGAAGACTTCCGCCCCGCGATCCTTGTCAAACAGGATTGTGCGCGGATTGAACTTTTGTGCCTGTGCGGCCAGAAAATTCATCACCACCGTCTTGCCCGAGCCTGATGGGCCAATAACAGTGAAATTGCCCAGATCGCCCTGATGGAAATTGAAGAAGAACGGCGTCTGGCTGGTGGTGGCAAGCAATGTAACCGCCTCGCCCCAATGGTTGCCGCTTGCCTGCCCCATGGCAAAGCCGTGCAGGCTGCCAAAACAGGCCATGTTGGCGCTGGAAATCATGGCGCGGCGCACGATGAACGCCTCGTTTCCGGGGAACTGGCCCCAGAAGCACGGCTCCAGATTGGTATCCTCCCGCACGGCAATGGCGCCCGCATCGGCCAGCAATGCCGCGCAGGCCGCGGTCATATCGTCAAGCGCATCGAGCGTCGGTGCGCGGACCAGAACGGACAAATGATGATCGCCAAAACTGACCGCGCCAGTGCCCAGCGCATCGCGGGCGCCCATCATCTCGCGCCGTTCACACAGCGCTTCTTCGTCAGCCGATTTGAGCCGACGAATGGCAAGGTCGATCCGCTCACGCGAAACCTGGCGGTCAGACGGTGCATAGCTTTCGGTCAGGACAAGCGCGCATGGCAGGCGCAGCAAGGCATCCGTAAGGCCCGGAGCGGTCGTACCCGGATAATCCTTGAGGCTGACGATCGAAGCAAAGCTCGGCCCATCCGCACCGCGAATTTCCAAGGCATCAAGGCCGAAACTTACCCGGCGATAGGGCAGCATATGGCCGATGTCCGTAGCCTCAGCAGGGCGGCGAACGGGCCGCATCTCGCCATTATAAATGGCCGAAAGCAGCTCCAGGATTTCGGAACAACGCCCCGCCGAACCTTCGTAATCGCCCAGCATCCGCGCACCATAGGCCCCCAGTGACGCAGCCATCGAGGCGGCGGCGGCCCGAAGCGCACGAACATCTGCGACATCAGCCTCAATTTCCTGACCGCCGCTGCGCTTTAACTTGCGCGCCAATTTCTCAAGCCAGCCTGCCTTGCCGCGCGCAGGCCGGCGCACCAGCGTCACAAACTGGTCATTCACATAGAGCGCGCCAGAGCCGGTTTTCTGCTTCCAGCGCGCATCGATATGCGCACAGAGCGGGTCGGAGAACTGCCCTTCAAGTTCCACTTCAACCTGACGGCGGATGACATGATGATAGAGGACGAAACGGGCATCGAGCGCACTGCGCAATAGCACTTCGCGTGTGGCGGCATGGGCGTTCAATTCATCCGCGTCCGCCGTTTCGAAGGCCAGGCCGGGCACCATGAGCGAAAGCATCACCGAACCATCGCGCAGCAGCACCACGTTCTCATCAACCTGAGCAAGGTAGGGAAGCCTGTCACCGGCAAGGGTTTCCCTGCGGCCCAGTCCCAAAGCAGCCTTGACCTTGGTCATCCTGCAAACTCCGGCTCAGGGTGCATAGCTGTTACAGCCCCACAGCTTCCAGTTCCGCACGCGCGGACATTTGCTGACTTTTGCGATCCACAAGTCGAACACCCGCGGGTCGCGCAGGCACGCGAGATAGCCGGCGCCGTGAACAACCAGTGCAACGGGCACTGCCCAGAAACTCTTGGTGATGAGAAAAATCTCGGTCGTGACCGCCGCATTGATGATGAAGTAGCTGTAAGTCACGCCGGCAAACATCTGTGGGCGCGTAAGCGCACGGTGCACGGGACAGCGAACCAGGTTCATGACGATTTCCCCCCGCCTCTTCAGCAGTATTCGGAGACTCGGGCGACTGTGCCCATTGTTGCCCGAGTCGCGCAACCGGCGGCACACCGTGTATGAACAGTCACGTTCGCATTTGCGTCATCCTGTGTCGCAAACGAGATGCCCGCCGCGATTGCTCCGGCGCCCTCATGGAACTGATCGCCCCGCCGTTCCTATCAGTCTCTTTCCCAATTGCAGATGTCTGCTATCACTGCGTGAACTGGTTGGGAGAGGAACAGAATGATCGTATTTGGCAGCGCAGCGAAGCGAATCTGGCCCAAGATTGCCTTGTCCCTTTTGATCTGTGCCGCGGCCTGGGGCCAACCTGCTCTTGCCAATGCAGAACGGGAAGCCGCGCTGGAAAATCCCTTGTCGCTTGGCGCGAATTTCAAGCTGGGCAAGCAGGTCTATCAGTCCAGTTGCGCCGGGTGCCACGACACAGGCGTCAATCGCGCACCGCAAAAGTTCGAGCTGGACAGGATGCGGCCCGATGCCATCTACAAGGCTCTCACAGACGGCGTCATGAGATCCATGGCCTCCGGGCTTGGCGATACCGAAAAGATCGCGGTTTCCGAGTTTCTGGCCGGGCGCAGGCTCTCCTCCACCGCTCCCCAACCCAAAGCGAACACTTGCGCAGGCCCCCTTGCCCAGTTCGACCGCTCGAAGCCGCCAGCCTTTTCGGGTTGGGGGCTGGACCGGGCCAACACACATGGCATCCCCTCGCAAAAGGCTGGGCTGCACAAGGCCGATGTCAGCAAGCTCAAACTCAAATGGGCATATGGATTCCCCGATTCAGCACGAATTCGATCCCAGCCTTCACTGGGCGGCGGCGCAATTTTCATTGGCGGGCAAAATGGAATTGTCCGTGCCCTCGACCGTGAAACCGGATGTGAGCGTTGGCGCTTTGAGGCAGCAGCTGAAGTGCGCACCGCCGTGATCCTCAGCCCGTGGGAGGCCGATGACGAGAATGCCGATCCGCTCGCTTTCTTTGCGGACCAGGCGGGCAATGCCTATGCCATCCGGGCGTTCACTGGCGAACTGGTCTGGAAAAAACGGATGGACGAGCATCCCGTGACCGTCATTACAGCTTCACCCACGCTTTATGGCGGACAGCTTTTCGTGCCGGTCTCTTCCCTTGAGGAAGCGGCAGCCGCCAATCCGCATTACCTGTGTTGCACCTTTCGCGGCTCGGTCGTTGCTCTAGACCCCGCTACGGGCAAGGAAAACTGGCGCACTTATATGGTGGGCGAACCGCAGCGTATTGCGCAGGATAACGGCGCGGAATCCTATGGGCCGTCCGGGGTTGCCGTGTGGAACACCCCGGCGATCGATCCGGATCGCGGAGTTTTGTATGTCGCTACGGGTGACAACTACTCCGAACCGGCAACTGAACTGAGCGATGCCATCGTCGCGCTCGATCTCAAGACCGGAGCGATTGCCTGGCACTACCAGGCGACCAAAGGCGATGCCTGGAATGTCGCTTGTTATTTCCAAAGCGCCAACTGTCCTGACGACGAAGGCCCGGACTTCGATTTTGGCGCAGCAACGATTCTGGTGCCCGATGTGGACGGGCGTGACCTCGTGCTGGCCGGACAGAAATCCGGCATCGCCTATGCTATCGATGCCGATAACGGCAAAGTGGTCTGGCAGACGCGTCTGGGTCGCGGCGGACTTACTGGTGGAATCCTGTTCGGCATAGCCGCCATCGATGGCAAATTGTTCGCTCCGATCAGCGATTACGGCGAACATGATTATTCAAAACACCCGCCCAGCCCGGGCCTTTACGCAGTCGATATCGCAAGCGGAAAATTAATCTGGGAAAGTCCGGCCAAAAACGTCTGTACGGCCGATCTGCCAGTTTGCGATCCGGGTATGAGCGGCGCGATTACCGCGACACCGGAACTGGTTTTCAGTGGCGCCCATGACGGGCATTTTCGCATTTATGCAGCCGATACCGGCGCGGTGTTGCTCGACCTAGACCTCAAACGAAGGTTCGAGACCGTGAACGGCGTTGCGGCGACTGGCGGTGCGATGGGCGGCGGCGCAGCCCCTATCGCCGATGATGGGCAATTGATCATCGCGTCCGGATACGGCCCCAGGAATATGGCGGGGAATGTCCTCCTCGTCTACGAAGCGGAATAACCGACCACGCGAACTGCTTCGTCAGGAAACATCCATCGCGTAACCGGCGGCGCGCACAGTCCGGATCGGATCACTTTCACCTTGCCGGTTGATCGCCTTGCGCAAGCGGCGGATATGCACATCGACCGTCCGCTCATCAATATCGGAATCCATTCCCCATACGCCGTCCAGAATCTGGTGGCGGGAGAGCACGCGGCCGGGACGCTCCATGAAATAGCGCAGTAAGCGAAATTCAGTGGGCCCCAGATTCAATGCCTCGCCAGCGCGACGAACACGGTGAGACGTTGGATCGAGTTCAAGGTCTGCAAATTGCAGCATCTCGCCGACCAGCGATGGCTGGCTGCGGCGCAACAATGCCTCAACCCGCGCCATAAGCTCACGCGGGGAGAACGGCTTGGTCACATAATCGTCGGCCCCGGTCTTAAGGCCGAGGATACGGTCTTCCTCTTCGCCACGGGCGGTCAGCATCACGATCGGGATTCGCGCCGTTTCCCTGTCCTTGCGCAGCTGGCGGCACACTTCGATGCCGGGAACCTGTTCGATCATCCAGTCCAGGATAATGGCGTCCGGATGCTGTTCACGCACCATCAGCAGCGCTTCCTCGCCATCCCCGGTGCTGCGCACGTCATAGCCTTCCGCACTCAGATTCCAGGTGATCAGATCGCGAAGCGCCTTGTCATCTTCCACCACCAGAACAGAGGGATTCATTTGTCTTCTTCGGTTATCTCGTCCGGCCTGTCACGCTCGGTGCAATAGTCACCTGTCGCCGCAAAATAGACCATCTCCGCGACATTGGTGGCATGATCCCCGATGCGCTCCAGATTGCGGGCTACGAACAACAACTGCGCAGCATCGCTGATAGTCGCGGGATTTTCCATCATGTGCGCGACAAGGTTGCGGAAAATGCTGTTGTAGAAATTGTCGACCTTCTCATCGCGGTGGATGACCTCAACCGCCAGCTGCGCATCGCGCGAGCCATAGGCATTGAGCACATCGCGGACCATGCTTTGCGCAATTTCAGCCATGGTGGGGATCAGCGTGAGCGGCTCAATCTGCCCGGTGCGCTCAAAGCGGGTCACACGCTTTGCGATGTTCTTGGCATAATCGCCAATGCGCTCAATGACGCCCGAAATCTTGAGCGCCGCGATCACTTCGCGCAGATCATCCGCCATCGGCGCCCGCAACGCGATAATCCGCACCGCGAGCCGGTCTACTTCGGCTTCAAGCGCATCAAGCTTGGCATCGTTGGCGACGATAACGCGCGCCTTGTCGTCATCGCGATTGATCAGGGCGCTGATCGCATCGCGAATGGCCACTTCGGCCAGCCCGCCCATCTCTGCGATGAGCCCGCGCAGCTGGCTGATCTCGTTTTCAAATGCCTTGACTGTATGTTCGACCATGCTGGCCTCCCTCAGCCGTAACGGCCGGTGATGTAATCCTGGGTCCGCTTCTTGCGCGGATTGGTGAAAATGTCGGTTGTCTCACCATACTCTACCATACTGCCGAGGTGAAAAAAGGCTGTGCGCTGAGATACGCGCGCCGCCTGCTGCATGGAATGTGTGACAATCACGATAGCGTAAGCTTCCTTAAGCTCATCAATCAGTTCCTCGATACGTGCAGTAGCGATAGGGTCGAGCGCCGAGCAGGGCTCATCCATCAGGATAACTTCCGGGCTAACCGCAATGGCGCGGGCAATGCACAGGCGCTGCTGCTGGCCGCCGGAAAGCGCAGTGCCGGCATCGCTCAGCCGGTCCTTTACCTCGTCCCACAATCCGGCGCGGGTCAAGGCTCGCTCGACAATCTGTTCAAGGTTAGATTTTCCACCAGCCATGCCGTGAATTCGAGGCCCGTAAGCAACATTCTCGAAAATCGATTTGGGAAACGGGTTGGGCTTCTGAAACACCATGCCAACCCGTGCGCGCAGCTGGACCGGGTCCATGGCGGCCGCATAGACATCTTCGCCGTCCAGCCGGATGTCGCCCGTCACCCGGCAGGTTGGAATCGTATCGTTCATCCGGTTGAGCGCACGCAGGAACGTTGATTTCCCGCAGCCCGACGGACCGATAAATGACGTCACACGCCCTGCATCGATTTCTATCGACACATCATTAATCGCCTGCTTCTCGCCGTAAAATACATCGACGCTGCGCGCGGAAATTTTGGGATGATTCTGCATTACCCTACCAGCGTACCTCAAACTTGTTGCGCAAATAGATGGCGAGCCCGTTCATCGCGAGCAGGAACACGAGCAACACGATAATCGCTGCCGAAGTATTTTGCACGAAGCCTCTGTCAATCTCGTCCGACCACAGGAAAATCTGCATCGGAAGGACGCTGGATGGCGCTGCAATTCCTTCCGGCGGCGTGGAAACGAAGGCGCGCATACCGATCATCAGCAGCGGCGCGGTTTCACCCAGTGCACGCGCCATGCCGATAATTGTACCGGTCATGATGCCCGGCAAGGCCAGCGGCAGGACATGGTGGAACACCGTTTGCACCGGGCTTGCCCCGATGGCGAGTGCGGCATCACGGATCGACGGCGGAACGGCCTTGATCGCATTTCGCCCGGAAATGACGATGACAGGCATGGTCATCAGCGCCAGCGTCAGTCCGCCGACCAGCGGCGAGGAACGCGGAAGGTGCATCGTGTTGATGAATATGGCCAGGCCCAAAAGGCCGAAAATGATCGAGGGCACGGCCGCAAGATTGTTGATCGAGACTTCAACAAGGTCGATCCACCGGTTCTTCGGCGCGAATTCCTCCAGATAGATCGCAGACAGCACACCCAGCGGGAAAGACAGGGCAAGGGTCACCAGCATCGTCAGGATCGAGCCCTTGGCGGCGCCCCAGACGCCGGCGGCATCCGCATTGGTCGAATCCGACCCGGTGAGGAAACCCCAGTCGATCCCGCCCAGCCCGTTCTTCAGCATGATAACAAGCAGGAGCGCGAGGAACGACAGGGACAGGACGATCGCAGCCAGACCAAGCAGCCGGAACCGTTTTTCTGCGGCGTGACGTCTGGCCAGCCGCTTTGTCATTTCGTCCGTCTGCCAGCGGCTGATATTCGTATCAGTCATAAGCTTCCCGGAAACGCTTCACCACGCGCAGCGCGATGATGTTGAGGATCAGCGTCACGATAAACAGGACCAGACCCAGCGCAAAAGCGGATAGCGTCTTGGGACTGTTGAATTCCTGGTCGCCCGTCAGCAGTTGGACGATCTGATAAGTCACGGTTGTCATTGAATCGAACGGATTGGCCGAAAGCTTCGCTGCAGCACCGGCCGCCATGACAACGATCATGGTCTCGCCAATGGCGCGGCTAATGGCCAGCATTACCCCGGCTACAATGCCGGGCAAGGCTGCCGGTATCAGCACTTTCTTGATCGTCTCGGACTTCGTCGCGCCCATCGCCAGCGAACCGTCGCGCAGCGATTGCGGCACTGCGGCAATGCTGTCATCCGCCATCGAGGAAACGAACGGAATGATCATTACGCCCATGACCACTCCAGCGGCCAGCGCGCTTTCGGTGGAGGGATTTTCCGCCCCCATTGCAGCGGCAAAATCGCGCACTTTGGGCGCAACGGTCAGTGCAGCGAAATAGCCGTAGACCACGGTTGGAATACCGGCGAGAATCTCCAGCATCGGCTTGAGCCATTTGCGCATGGCGTAACTGGCATACTGCGTAAGATAAATCGCGCTCATCAGGCCAAGTGGAATAGCCACGATCATGGCAATGATCGCCCCGATGAACAGCGTGCCCCAAAACAGCGGAACCGCGCCGAAATCATCGCCAATATCCGCACCTCCGGCGTTGCCCGGAGACCAGTGCAGGCCGGTAAGGAAATCGATGGGCGA